>JAXDMU010000073.1:0-4034 GCA_034665905.1 Aliidongia sp.
AGATCATCACCGGCACCTTCGATTGGCTCTACACCGAACTCGGGGCCTTCATGTGGGCGGTCGAAATCTGGTCGCCGCAGCGCGAGGCCGGGATCACCGATTACAAATATATCGACTGGTTCCGCAACCATCCGGTCGAGGATGATCTGAAGCTGCTGGCCTGGTCGGACACGGCACTCGCCGGCAAGGGCTATGTCGATTGGTATCCGATCGACCATCCCCAGCTCGGCCCCATCGAACTGGGCGGCTGGGACGCCTTTCACGCCTTCCGCAATCCGCCACCGCAATTCCTCGAACGCGAGGTGGCGCGGTTTCCCGACTGGGTCATCTGGCACGCGCTGATTTCGCCGCGGCTGGAACTGCTGAATGCGACGGCGCAGCCGCTCGGCGGCGGCCACTGGCGGGTCGAGCTTGTGGTCCACAATACCGGTTGGCTGCCGAGCTATGTCAGCAAGGTCGCGCTCAAGGCCAAGATCACGCGCGGCGTGCGCGGCGAAATCGGCTTGGCCCCCGGCTGCACGCTGACCGCGGGCAGTCCGCACATCGACGGCCCCGAAGCCGAAGGACGGGCCAATCTCTCAAGCCTGGTGGGCTTTGGCCGACAACCGCACGGCACGCCCGATCGGGTCAGCTTCGGATGGTGGATCAGCGGGCCGGCGGGGGCCGAAATCGACCTCACCGCCCGGCACGATCGCGCCGGCACGGTACGGACGCGCGTGAAGCTGATCGGTTGAGAATGTTAACGCGGCTTGGGCACTGCCGGAGTGCGGATATAGACGATGCCGGGATCGTCGCCGCTGTCCGGCGCCTGCTTCGCCCGCATTGCGGCGGCTTCGGCCGCGGCATTGCGGGCCCCCAGCGCGGTCATCATCTTCGACAGCCGGACCCCCGACGCCCAGCCTTCAAGCATCATCCAGGCGGCACCAATGGCGAGCGTTGCGACGAGAACTCGAACCGGCCAGGTAACCAATGAAAAGCGCGGAGACGGCGGCACGGCGTGCGATACTCCCGGCAAGGACAATAAGCAGGCTGATATGGCCGGGATAAGCGCCGGACGCAATCCCCCGCGACGATACCGCTATTCCGCCGGAGCCGGAGCCGCGGCGGCGCGGCGCAGCGCTTCGGTCGTTTGCCCTTCGCCGTTCGGCTGCCAGCCCGGCGGGCCGAACAGATAGCCCAGAGCGTCGTGCAGCGAGCGGGCCCGCAACAGATCGCGGCCGAGTGCTGCCCATTCGTGAAAATCGACGATCAGCGGATTGTTCGAAATCAATGGCTTGACCAGCCCGTAGCGGCACGGCAGATCGGCACGCTCGACAGTCAGCGTGCCGAACATTCGGTCGAAAATGATCAGGATGCCGCCGTAATTGGCATCGAGGTAAGCGAGATTGGCGGCGTGATGGACCCGGTGATGCGACGGCGTGTTCAGCACATATTCGAGCGGGCCGAGCTTCGGTATCCAATCCGTGTGCAACCAGAATTGGTAGAGCAAATTCAGCGCCAGCGTGCCGAACACGGCCTGCGGCGAAAAGCCGAGCCAGATCAGCGGCACGTAGAAAAGGCCGCTTCCGCTGAGCCAGCCGGTGACGCCGATGCGATAGGCCGCCGAAAAATTCAGCTCGTTGGGCGAATGGTGCACCGCATGCGTCGCCCACAGCCAGCGAATGCGGTGGCTACAGCGATGAAACCAATAATAGGCGAACTCCTGACCGAAGAACAGGACGAAGAAAGCGAGCCAGGGTTCGAGCGGTACGGCATCGATACTGTGCCGCATGGCCCAATAGATCGCCGGCCCCGCCACGCTGAATTGCACCACGGAACGCATGACATATTGCCGCGTCAGAGCATCGGCCAGCGAAGCGAGCGATGCCCGCCAGTTATATCGGCGCTTCCAGACGAAAATCAGCACCGCGGCCTCGATCGCGGCGATCGCAATCACGACGGGAAGCGCATAGAACATGATGGAACCGAATGAGCGCATGGCAAATCACGGCCGCAAGGTGGCGATAGTGCCAACTATCCGTCACCCGATCACTTGAACGCAATAGATGCGAACGCGCGGGAGCCATCGCCTAATCAAAAGACTTTTTCAATTCATTCTTCAGAATTTTACCGTTGGCATTTCGCGGCAAAGTTTCGGGCCAGAACAGCACGCGTACCGGCACCTTGAAGGCGGCGAGATGTTCGGCAACGAAGCCGCGCAACTCGGCCTCGGTCGCGCGACCGCCGGGCTTCAACGTCACCACGGCACCCGGCTCTTCACCCAGGGCCCTGTGCGGAATGCCGACGAGGGCGGCATCCATCACGTCCGGATGCTGGTACAGCACATTCTCGACCTCGACGCAGTAGATATTCTCGCCGCCCCGGATCAGCATGTCCTTGGCGCGATCGACGATGAAGCAGAAGCCTTCCGCGTCGAGCCGGGCCAGATCGCCGGTTCGAATCCAGCCATCGACGAAGGTCTGCGCGGTCGCCTCCGGCTTGTGCCAATAGCCGTTGACGATGGACGGCCCCTTGGCCCAAAGCTCGCCGATCTCGCCCGGCGGCAAGATCCGGCCCGCGGGATCGGTGATCTTCAGATCGAAGACCGGTGCGGCCGGGCCGCAACTGTCCGGGCGAAATTCGTAGTCGTCGCCGGCATGGCTAGTCACGGCGCCCGAGGTTTCGGTCATGCCCCAGCCATTGCCCGGCAGGGAGTTGGGAAACGCGTCCTTGATCCGGCGCACCAGTTCCGGGGCCGAGGGGGCGCCGCCATAGGCGACGCTTTCGAGCGAAGACAGATCGTACCGGGTCCGCGCCGGATGCTCGATCAATTGCCAGGCGATGGTCGGCACGCCACCCGCCATGGTGATTTTCTCGCGCTCGATCAGGCGCATCGCCGCTTCGGCATCCCATTTGCGCAGCAGGACGATCTTGCTGCCGGCCGCGAGCGACGGCGACAGAATGGCGTGGCTGCCGGTCACGTGAAAAAACGGAATGGACAGCAGCACGGCGCGCTGCGTCGCCGCCGGATCGGGTGCCGGTACCGGCTCGCCCCGGCGCAAAAAGCGGCGGGCCGCGGCGATGCCGGCCGCACCGATATTGCACAGCATATTGCGGTGCGTACCAAGCGCCCCCTTGGGTTTGCCGGTCGTGCCCGAGGTATAGAAGATGGTGGCATTATCGTCCGGGTCGAGTGCCACATCAGGCAGATCGCCCGCCGGGAGCGACGCCCAGCGGCCGGCCGGGCCGGTGAGATCGTCCAGGCGCCGGACCAGCGGATGCGCGATCTCCTCCTGTTCGCGCGCGACATAAACGTGCCGCAGGGCCGGGCAATTATGCAGATGCTCCGACAACCGTTCCAGGCGCTCGGCATCGAGGATCGCGGCCGTGGCCCCGGAATCGACCAGACCATATTCGAGTTCCGGCCCGGTCCACCACGCATTGAGCGGCACCGCGATGGCACCGGTGAGCACGATGCCGAAAAACGCCGCCGGCCATTCCGGCAGGTTGCGCATCACGAGCGCTACCCGATCGCCCTTGGCAACGCCGTCCGCGGCCAATCCCGCCGCGATCGCCAGTGCGGCACGGGCAAAAGCCTCGAAGCTCACCCGCTCATCCTCATGGACGAGGAAAATCTTGTCGCCATGGGCGCGCCCGGCCAGGAACAGGTCGCGCAAGGTCGGCGGAATATGCTTCCAGACCCGCATCGGCACGCCGTGAACAACCCGCTCTTCGATCTCGAACGGCGCACCCGGCGCCGTCAGCGCGGCATGCGCCTCGGCGATCGACAAAGCGGGCCAGACGTTGCCGGCGGTTCGGGATGTCATGCGATCGGCTCCTGAATATCGGGCGGCGGACCGATGCCTTGCAGTAAGGTGCGCCGCCCGTGGCCGCCTTGCGGCAGAGCCGCGGCCGACCGCCGGGGAGCGGCAACTCCCGATAGGCGCCGGGATCAGCAAATTTATCGTCATGGCCGGGCATCTTGTCCAGGTCATAACGGTAATGCGATGCCATTGATGAGGATTGTGCCGCCTCAAGCGACCGCGTGCGGCGGA
>JAXDMU010000074.1:0-4506 GCA_034665905.1 Aliidongia sp.
TCGAACGTCAATATCGTCAACGAAATCACCAATCTGATCACGGCGCAGCGTGCCTATGAGATGAACTCCAAGGTGATCGAGGCGGCCAACCAGATGCAGCAGACGCTGAGCAACCTCCATTAACCCCGGCTTCGGAAGCTTATGATGCGCACTCCCATGACCCTCGCCCTCGGCGCCGCCTTGATCGCATTCGCCGCAACCGCCGCCGCCGAGCCCGTTGCCCCCACCCCGAACGCGACCCTGCGCAGTGCTGCGCGGGTCGCCGCTGCCCAGATCAAGCTAGGCGATCTGTTCGATAATGCCGGCCCGCATGCCGAAGATGTCGTCGCGACCGCGCCGCCCGCCGGCACCTCGCTGCTGTTCGAGGCGCCGTGGCTTGCCGCCACCGCGCGCAGCAACGGCCTCACCTGGCAGCCGCCCTCGACGCAGACGGCGATCCGCGTCCAGCGTGCCGCCCGGACGATCGACAATGCCGAATTGTCCGCCCAGATCGTCCGCCAGCTCGGCCTCGCCGCGTCGAAGACCCAGCTTGCCTTCGATACGCAATACCGCATCGAAGTGCCGGCCGGCGACCAGCCCGGTTACGGCATCGAGCGTGTCGAGGTCAATCAGGCGGCCAACCGCTTCACTGCCGAACTGCATGTCCCCGCAGGCGATCAGGCCGCCGCACCGATCCGCGTTTCGGGCCGACTCGTGGCGATGATCGATGTCCCGGTCCTTGCCCGCCCGATGGCGCCGGGCGAGAAGGTGGCGGCGGGCGACGTGACCTGGACCGCAATCGCGAGTGCCGCCTTTCCGGCCGGCGACATCATGGACCCGCAGGAAATGATCGGCCGCACCCCGCGTCGCCCGCTGACCGCGGGCCAGCCGCTGCGTCCGGTCGATCTTCAGGTGCCGATCGTCATAAAGCGCAACGACCCGGTGCTGATCGTGCTGGAGCGGCCGGGAATCTATCTGACCGCCGAAGGCAAGGCGCTCGATGAGGGCGGCCGGGATGCGGTGATCCGCGTCGTCAATGTTCAGTCGAACCGGACGATCGATGCCACCGTGCTCGAATCCGGCAAGGTCGCGGTCCGCACCCCCGCAATCCAGCAAGCCTCGGCGCGCTAGCCGCTTGAAGATCGGAGCCACCCATCATGACCCGCCCGTTCCCCCTCGCCGCGTTGGGCATGCTGGGCCTGGCGCTGGGCGCGTGCAATTCCAATGTCGGCACCAAGCTGACCGAAATTGGCGGTGCGCCGGCGATGACCGGGATTACCGATCCGACCAAAGTCGCCGGATACGAGCCGGTGTCGATGCCGGTGCCCAACGCGCATCCGACCGAGTACCATAACGGCTCGATCTGGCAGCCGGGTGCGCGCGCTTTCTTCAAGGATCAACGGGCAAGCCGGGTCGGCGATGTGCTGACGGTCAGCGTCACGATCAACGACAGCGCGATTCTGGCCAACGAGACCCAGGGTGCGCGCAACGACACCGACAAGGTCGGTGCCGCCAATCTTCTGGGCTTCGAAAGCCAGCTGCAAAAGATCCTGCCCAAAGGCTCGAACCCCGCCACGCTGATCAACACGTCGGGCGTGCGCGCGACCGACGGCAAGGCGAGCATCAACCGTTCGGAACAGATCACGGTCCAACTCGCCGCGATGGTCACTCAGGTATTACCGAACGGCAATATGGTCGTGACCGCCAAGCAGGAGGTGCGGGTCGATTACGACCTGCGCGACGTGGCCTTCACCGGCATCGTCCGGCCGACCGACATCGACGCGACCAACACCATCGCCTGGGCCAAGATCGCCGAGGCCCGGCTGTCCTACACTGGTCGCGGACAGAGCGAAGATCTTCAGCAACCCCGGATTGGATCTCAACTGATCGATATCCTGTCGCCGTTCTAGTCGAACCACCGGGTCGCGGTGCGGATAAAGTTCGTCTAAACCGCCCCGCGCCTAATACGCATATTCCGTATAGATCGGATCGATCTGCCCCTGCCATTTCTCATGGAAATCGGTCAGCAATTCTTCGGCTGGCGTCAGCCCGGAGCCGGCGATGGTGAAGAGCGTGTCGAGGAAATAGCTCTCATTGTCGCCCGAACTGTTGAGCCGGGCGCGGCGATGCAACCCCTGGCGGGAGATTTGCAGCATCTCCAGCGCGATCTCGCGCAAATTCGTGTTCCGGAACGGCGTCTTCAGCCCGAGCTTCGGCACCTGATCGCGCAATGCACGGATTTCCGCAACGCTCCAATCGCGGGTCAGCGCCTCGGCTGCATCGAGCGCCTGGCGGTCGTAAAGCAGCCCGACCCAGAGCGCCGGCAGCGCACAGAGCCGGCGCCACGGGCCGCCATCGGCACCGCGCATCTCCAGGAAGCGTTTCAGCCGAACCTCGGGAAAGGCGGTCGTAATATGGTCGGACCAATCGCCCATATGCGCGATCTGGCCCGGGAGTGCCGGCAGCTTACCAGCGATGAAATCGCGGAAGGATTGCCCGGAAGCGTCGATATAGGCACCGTCGCGAAAGACGAAATACATCGGCACATCAAGCAGGTAATCGACATAGCGCTCGAACCCGAAACCATCCTCGAAGACGAAATCGAGCATGCCCGAGCGGTCATTGTCGGTATCGGTCCAGATATGGCTGCGATAGGACAGATAACCGTTCGGCTTTCCCTCGGTGAAGGGCGAGGCGGCGAACAATGCCGTGGCCGCGGGCTGCAAGGCGAGGCTGGCGCGATACTTGCGCACCATGTCGGCCTCGGACTCGAAATCGAGATTGACCTGGACGGTGCAGGTCCGATGCATCATGTCGAGGCCGAGCGTGCCGACCTTGGGCATGTAGCGTCGCATGATCTCGCTGCGGCCCTTGGGCATGTGCGGCATGTCCTGAAGTCGCCATTTCGGCTCGAAGCCGAGACCGATCATGCCGAGGCCGAGTTCGCCCGCCACCTCGCGCACTTGCTCAAGATGGGTGTGCAGCTCGGCACAGGTCTCGTGGATCGTCTCCAGCGGTGCGCCGGACAGTTCGAACTGGCCGCCCGGTTCCAGCGTGATCGAGCACAGATCCTTGACGAGGGCGAGCGGCCGTTCGCCCTCATAGACCGGAGTCCAGCCGAACCGGGTCAGCCCCATGAGCAGCGCCCGGATTCCCGCCGGCTCGTCATAGCCGGCCGGGCGATGATCGGCCAGATGAAACACGAACTTCTCGTGCTCCGTACCGATGCGCCAAGCGGATTCGGGCTTGCAGCCCTGGGCCAGATACTCGACCAGCTGTGCCTTGCCGGTGATCTGGGCGCCAAGCGAATTGGGCGGTGCGGACATGGCGGTCGAGCCTTCGTCAGAGTTGCCGGGGCCGGTCGCCATCCCAGTCGCCAGTCAGCGCCTGGAAGATCGCGAGAGCCGAAAATGCCGCCGTGTCGGCGCGCAGGATCCGAGGACCCAGGCCGACGGGTGTAACAAAGGGGAGTTTCCTCAATTCGTCAAGCTCTTCAGGCGCGAACCCCCCTTCCGGCCCGATCAGGATGCCGAGTGGCACCGGTCCCCGGGCCAGCGCTTGGGCGATCGGAGGGGCCGTGCCGCTCTCATCGCACAGGATCAGACGCCGATCGGCCGGAAAAGCGGCAAGCGCCTGGTCGAGGCGCTGCGGCTCGGCGATCTCCGGCACGCTCAACCGCTCCGTTTGCTCGGCCGCCTCGCGCGCCACGGCCCGCAGCCGGTCGGTATTGACCCGGGCAACATTGGTCCGCCGCGTCATCACCGGCATGAGCCGGGTCGCCCCGAGTTCGGTCGCCTTCTCGGCGATGAGGTCAATGCGCGTGCGTTTGACCGGGGCGAAAAGCAGCCAAAGCTCCGCCTCGACCGGCTGCAACCGCGTCTGGCGTTCGAGTCGCGCGGCACCGGCATGCTTGCCTAGCGATTCAATCACGGCCCGCCACTCGCCTGCCTTGCCGTCGAACAGCGCCAGCGTGTCGCCGGGACCGAGCCGGAGCACGCTGCGCAGGTAATGCGTCTGGTCCGAATCAAGTGGCACCGCGGCACCGCCGACAAGCGGCGCGGTCACGAAGAGGCGGGCGGCGATATGGTCGTTGTCCTGTTCCATGGGGTGCTGCTTAACATTCTGCCGCGGTCCAGGAAAGCGCTTGGCGATGGTGACGACTTTATCCAATCGCCGCCCGAGTGGGCGAGGCTTTCACAAAACGTTGAATGATATCAATGTTCTTTTAAAAATCCCTTTTTGTTCTTTTTTTGATCGCTATCAGGTATAATACACTGGTGCATTCATTAATGACAAAGGACAAGATAATGGCGGACTTAGAGATAACCATAGGCAACGTGGATGAGAAGCTCGGCAAGTTGACCGGCGATATGGCGACGAGGATATTGTTCGCTCTAAACAGCCCATTGGCCCGTTGGGGTTCGGCACTCGTCAGCATGTTCGACCGGGAAAATGTGAGTGCGTGGCTCGGCTTGGCCATCATCGGTGCTGAAGCCTCGTTCGGAGTCAATAATGGTTTTGACGCGG
>JAXDMU010000075.1:0-12628 GCA_034665905.1 Aliidongia sp.
CCAATAGGTCGCCTCCCCCGCGGTGCCTTCGATGGCGAAGCAATAGGTCGCGGCGACGACGCCCACTTTCGGATCTGCGAAATCCGCCGCGGCAATCTGCAACGCATCCCGCGACAGCAGCGCCGAGGCGTCGGTCAGGCAGATCAACCCCTGGTCGATCAGGCTCAGCACTTCGTTCAGCACCGCGACCTTGCCGCGGTTGGCCGCATGGTCGAGCACGAGGATGCGGCAGTGCGGATAAGCCGCTGCCGTCCGCCGGGCGATTGCCGCCGTCGCATCGGTGCAGCCATCGCACGCCACGACGATGTCGAGCCGCTCAGTCGGGTAATCGAGGCCGGCCAGATTGGCGATCTTGTCGGCGATCACCGTGGCCTCGTTGAAGGCTGGGATGACGATCGTCATCGGCGGCAATTCTTCGGGCGGCAAGAGCCGTAGCGGCGGTATTGGCGCGGCATGGCGACGGGCCGCCCGCAGCACAAGCGGATAGATCAGATGATGATAGACCAAAAGGCAAAGGGCGCCCAATGTCACCGTGGTAATAAAGGGTTCCATGCGGCGCCGAATCCGATCACGCGTCGTAGCAGCGGCCATAGGCGCGCGCCATGTCGTCGAGGCCACGTTCCGCCAGCACGAACCGACGCGGCTCCTCGGTTGCGGGCACGCCAACCGCCGCTTCAAGCGCGCTCGCCAGTGCCGCTATATCACCCGCCGGTACGAGCCGGCCGGTGCGCGGGCACAGCGCCTCCGCCATGCCGCCGACGTCGAAGGCGACGGCGCGCACACCCGACGATTGGGCTTCGAGCAGGGACAAAGGCAGTCCTTCCGCCCGCGACGCCAGGCAAAAAACATCGACCGCTTGGTAAAATCGCGGCATATCATCAATCCGCCCAAGGAAATCGACCCGGTCGGCCAAGCCGCACGCCGCCGCCTGATCACGCAGCGTCCGGTTCTCCGACCCCTCGCCGGCAATCGCGAGACGGATCGGTGGCGGCAACCGCGCAAACGCCTCCAGCAGCAGATCGACCCCCTTGACCCGCTCCAGCCGCGCGGCACAGCCGATGATCGGGCCATCGAGCGGCAGGCCGAAGCCTTGCCGGGCCGCGTGCCGGTCGCCGGGGACGAATCGCGCCGTGTCGATACCGTTGCGGATCACCAGAACCTTTCGGGTCGGGAACGCACGGGCGAGCGCGCGCTCGACAAACCCGGCATCGGCCACCAGCACCGGCCGGACCAGCCGCAAGGCCAGCGCCTCGACCTGCCGCCGACGCGGCGTCGCCAGATGCCAGGCATCATGCTCGGTATGCACGATGCGGCGCACCCCGGCCAGCCGCCCGGCAAGGCCGCCATAGATCAATGGGCCGATATGATGGGTATGCACGATTTCGGTTCGCAATCGGCGCATCAGGCGCGCGAGCCGCAGAATGAGCCAGGGTCGCAGCCCCGGCGGCTTACCCAGCCCGTGAACACGATGCGCGACCGCGGCCAAAGGCGGCCAGGCGGCGATCAGTCCGGGGGTACTGCCTTCCAGGCTCGCGATCTCGCCGCCCGGCCCGGCCCGGCCGAGAAGCTCCAGCGCCATCGTCTCAATTCCGCCCGGCCGCAGATGTTGCACCACCTGCAAAATGCGCGTCACGCGAGCGCTCCTCGCGGTGCGTTCGCGGGTCCGACATCAAGATCGAGGCCGCCATCGGCCGTGAACCCGTCGGCCAGCAGCATCGGGATGGTCGAGAGCACCGGCGCCTTTACCAGCCGCTCCAGTTGGGCGACGGTGCGGATCGAACTGTCGAGCAATTCCGCAACGAACGCCATGGCGGCCCCCAGTGCTGCGGCACCGCCTATGCCGGCCAAAAAGAACAACACCAGCGGCAGATTGACCGGGAGCGGCAGTCCCGGACGATCGATCACCTTGATCGCCTCGGGCAGTTCGAAATGGCCGAGATCCACGGTCAGCCGCGCCATCTCATAGCGCTTCAGCAGCGAGTCATAGATTTCGCGCTGGGTTTTGGCGTCACGTTCCAGCGTCGTCATGATCTGCTCGACATCGCCGAACGCGTCGTTTTTCTTTTGGAGCGCGGCGATATCGCCGCCCAGGCTGGCGATTTCGCGATTGAGCCCGTTGACCTTGGCCTCGGCCGTCTGCAATTGCGACAATTGCGAAATCAACAGGGGCTGACCGCCCGGCATCGCCTGCTGCATCGAACCCGGCGGCGCGTTGGGATCGGACGACGCGCCGGAAGACGGCATGGAAGAGGCGCGATTCCACAATTGTTCGAGGTCTTCGGTCGATAAGGTCTGAGCCGCCGCAATCTGACGCGAGCGTTCTTCCTGCAACCGTTCGAGCTGCCGCAGCGCGCCTTGCACGGCACTGTGCTCGTCGGTGTATTTCGATCGGAGCAAGGCAAGTTCGCCCGAAACCTGAACGATCTGTTCCTCGATCTTGCCGATGATCGGATTGGCCTGCGCAAGACGCGCGCGCAGGGTTTGTCCGGTCGCCTCGGCCCCGGCCAGTTCGGTCTTCTTCTGTTGGAGCGCGTCTTTTAGCTGTTCCAGACGCCCCGCATTCGCAGAATGCAATTCCGGCACCTGATCGGAATGCGTATTGCGAAACTCCGCCAAGGCGGATTCGGCATGCTGAAGGGCGGCCTTCTGTTCCTTGATTTTGTCCTGAAGGAACACTTCCGAGCTTGCCACCTCGCTCTGCCCCGGCGCTCGGATCGCCTCGATGAAGCGGATCGCCGACGCCTCAAGGATCTGTGTCATCTGCCCCGGCTCGCGCGCGCGCATCTTCAGTTCGATCAGATCCTTGCCGATGAGCCGGACGGACAGGGCTTTCGACAGTTCCTGCACTTTCAGATCGCGCTCAGCGTCGCTGCCGTCCTTTGGCACCAATTGCAGGGTGTTGACCACTTCCGACAAAATATGCCGGCTCTGAAGCAGGACTGAGAGGCCGTCCATGCGGTCCTTGAGGTTGGTCTGGACCGCCAGATCCTGAACGACCGGGTTGTTCGCGATCTCCTGCACCAGAATGCTCATTCGGGTTTCATAGACGCGAGGGGCAATCAGCCCGACGATCAAACCGAGCAGCGGCAGGATGGCGAAGGGTGCCACGATCAGATAGCGCCGACGCCACGCCGCCATCAGCACGGCATTGATCAACGCGATGTCGAATTTAATGGGCACGATCCGCCTCTCCGAATTCTATCCGGGCGGTATTCGGTGCGAGATTCACATCGTACCGCGTTTCCGCAACATGCAACGTATAAGGCAAATATCGTGCCACAAATCGCGCTCGTCTTGTGGCGCCGAGTGCCGCGGCGACGGGCGACGGCTCATCCGACGGGCCGATGCTCAGAACCGCCGAACGCCGGGTCGGATCGAGAGAAGCGAGCAGTTTCACGTCGTCGTCGGGTATCGACATGGCCCCTTGTCGGTCGGCGACATGCACCAGGATCGGCTGCGGTGGCACCTCGCCCCTGGCGCGCGCGAGGACCTGGTCCACCGAAACCGGAGTCCCGCCCCGTTCCCGCGCCGCTTCCTGCTGGATCAATACCCGCTCTCCGGGTGGGATCAGTGCGGCGGGATTGGATTCGGCGCACCCGCTCGCACCTGCTGCCAGCAACAAAATCGCAAGCGTTGCACGGGGAAGCCTCGATAGGGTGGTCATATCTCGACTCATCAACCCACTTTACAGTTCCCGTTCATTATAACGGATTAATGCCTGCGGGGATTGATAAATCTGTTTTCGCTGGCCGGGGTCAATCCCTCGACCCGGCGCGCCGCACTGAGGGATACCAGATGACAGAGCTTTCCGATGGTTATTTCGACGTTCCCGCGGAGGAAATCGCCGCGGTCGTCACCGATTTCATCATGACAGCACCGCCGCCGCGTCGTCCGGACCCCGCTTCGATACAATGGTGCCTTGAAATGGTCGAGCGACCGCAACCTGAACCATACCGCGCGCTGTTTCGCCGCATCGGTGCGCCTTGGCTCTGGTTTTCTCGGCTGAAGATGAGCGATGAGACCTTGTCGGCACTGATCGGCACCGGTGCCGGGCGGTGGCTGTTGAACCGCGCCTGTCCGACATCATCGAGACGGAAGCCGCACCGGGCGGACCGCTGTTGTAATCGCGCACATCGATCAACACCGGCCGTCGAAACGGCCGGTGTCGACGTGGGGACTATTGGGCGGCTGTACCGTCCTGTCCTGGATGCATCAGGCTGCGGGCCTGCTCACGCAATGATTTGAGCTGAGAGACGGTCGATGCGGCCGTCGCCAGCTGCGCGGGCGTCAGGACGTTGCGGATCTGGATCGTTGTGTTCAAACGTGCCTGATCGAGCTGCGTGCGCAGGGCCGATACCTGCGCCTGAAGGGCGGTCAAGGCCGCACTATTGACCGTACCGGGAGCCAGAAGCGTTGTGTGAAGCTGCCCTTCCACGGCGCGCAACTGCTGCATTATCGGTTTGATCTGCGCGTGCTCGGCCTGGCGGAGCTGCTGGACCTGGGTCTGCTGCGGCTCCGTCAGAGTGACGCCGCTGAGCAAGGTGGCATCCGGCCCGCGAAACGCGCCGCGGAAATGCGCCGGGGTGCCATCGGGCGTGTTGTCGCCGACCTGCGCCGATGCGGAAATCGGCAACAACGCCGCACAGATCGCGCCGATCATCCAACTTTTACCGTTCATCATTCTACTCCTGTGATAAAATGTCGCTTTCTAGGCGAAATTTTTAAGGTGCGGCGCACCCTCAACTCTTCGCCGATGCGACTCCAAGCGAAGCATCCGCCGACAGTGTAATCAACCTTATTGATCCCCTATTTCGACAAAATTTCGAAGTCCTTGGTATCGGGTAACATTTTATTTCAGCGCGCGATGCAAATCGTCTTTCGACAAAACGATCGATCCCGACGCAGCGGAGTGTTGTTGCCGACGTTCGTGCAATATGGGATTGATCTGTCCGCCGGCCCACGCCAGCAACGATGAAGCTGTGCGCGAAGGTGGCGACAACCGAACACACGGAGACGCAAATGCACAACGACAGGGCTCGGCGGACACGGCGATCGGCTTTGGCGGCCGTGCTGCTGCTGGCTATGGGCGCCGCCTCGGCGCAGACCATCAGCACCGTGGCAGGCAACATCGCCCTGCCGCCTGGGTTCAGCGGCGATGGCGGCCCGGCGATTTCGGCCCAGCTCGACCGCCCGCTCTCGGTGGCGTCCGACGGCAAAGGGCATGTCTTCGTCGCGGACGAGTTGTTCAATATCGTCCGCGAATTCACGATCGGCGGGACGATCAGCACAGTTGCCGGTACCAGCAATCAGACCGGCGGCTTTGCCGGCGACGGCGGCCCGGCGACCGTCGGTATGCTGAGCGGCCCGTCAGCCGTTGCCGTCGATGGCGCCGGCCACGTGTTCATTGCCGATTCGGGCAACCGGCGCATCCGGATGTTCACACCCGGTGGCAATATTGCCACCGTGGCCGGCGGCGGCGGCGCCAGCGGGCCCGACCAGCTGGGCGATGGTGGTCCGGCGACGGCCGCCAATCTGGCGTTTCCGCAAGGTGTCGCGGCGGACAACAAGGGCAATATCTATATCGCTGATACGTTCAACCAGCTGGTGCGGGTGTTCACGGTCGGCGGCACGATCTCGGTCGCGGCGGGAACGCCCGGCAGCTCGGGATTCGGCGGCGATGGCGGCCCGGCAACATCCGCCCTGCTGTCATCGCCCCAGGCCGTCGCGGTCGATGGCGCCGGCAACGTCTATATCGCCGACAATGGTGCCCATGTCGTCCGCCGGTTCACGCTGGGCGGCACGATCGCCACGATCGCCGGAATACCCAATCAGGCGGGTTACGGCGGTGACGGCGGCCCCGCCACGGCGGCGCTGCTGAACAGCCCCAGCGGTCTCACCGTCGATACCGCCGGCAATCTCTTCATCTCGGACGCCGGCAACGGCGTCATCCGCAAGGTTGCGCCGGGCGGCGTGATTACGACATTGGCCGGCGGCGGCACCAATCCGGGCAGCGACGGGCTGGGCGACGATGGACCGGCACCGCAGGCGACGCTCGCGTCGCCGGGCGGCCTCGCGACCGATGGCAACGGCAATCTTTTGATCGCCGATACCGGCGACGATCTGATCCGCAGCGTGCCGACCACGGTTCCGTCCCCGACCGTGGTCGCCTCGGTCCTGCCGGGCGCCCGTTCGGTCCTGAACACCACGCCAGCCACGATCTTCGCGACGATGGTGAACGCCACGGCATCGCCGCTCAGCAATTGCCAGATCATCCTGCCGACACCGACCTCGCGGCTGCTGCAATTGAATTATCAGACGACCAATCCGGCGACCAACGCGTTGACCGGCACGATCAACACGCCGGTACCGATCGCGGCCAATGGTTTGCAGACCTTTCTTCTGTCCTTTGCGCTCGGCGAAAATACCGGCGCTCTTGACGTGTTCGCTGGCCAGCAAATGCTGTTCGCCTGCGACAACATTGATCCGGCCCCGGTCACGCAGGGGCTCAATACCATTGATCTCAGCTTCTCGCCGACGCCGGTCGCCGATGTCATCGCCCTTGCAGCCGTCGCCTCCAAAGACGGCACCCTCAACGTTCCGGCAAATGGTGCCGGCGCGTTTGCCGTCGCGTCGATCAACGTCGGCAGCGCGGACACACTGACGGTCAGCGTCGATACCGGAAGCGCCACCTTGCCGCTGGCGCTGGCGATCTGCGCGACCAACGCCAGCGCCCAATGTCTGGCGGCGCCGACGTCGAGCGTTTCGCAGAGCTTTGCCGCCAGCAGCACCCCGACCTTTTCGATCTTTGCGAGTGCTTCCGGGACGATCGCCTTCGCCCCGGCAACCAACCGGATTTTCGTGCGCTTCAAGGACAGTTCCGGTGCGAGCCACGGCTCGACCAGCGTGGCGATCGACACGCACTGAGTTGGCGCAAGAGCCTCGGCTCGGAGATGGGAGGGTTGCAACAGGCCGCTTGAGACTGGTGTAAGTGGGCCTGTTGCGCCAGATTTCGGCGCCACCCTTTTTCACGACGATCACGGCCGTGGCCCGCATGCGGGCTTCGTCCGCCAGGAGACCAGAATGTTCAAATATATTCTCGCCATAGCGCTTGTCGCCATCGTGGCGGTAGTCCCCGCTCTGGCGCAGACTTCGACCGCCACGCCGCATCACCGCCATCACCCGCGCCATCATCACCACCATCCGCATCACCACGTGCCGCCGCATCCGGCCGGCTAGCGGTTTCGCCCGGTCGGCGGCGTCACGCCGACCGGGCACCATGGAACAAGCGGCACAAATCGAGAATTTCCTGGTCTAAGCCGGCGCGTCGATCCTAACCCCATAGCTGAGGCAAGACATGCCGCGACGTTTGCCTTAGTGTCACGCGCGAGACGGGTCCGCCAAGGACCGGGAAACGCGCGTTGGGAGGGGCGATGGCGGGATGCAAAATCGGCGGCGGTGAGGTCGCGCCGCCCTTATTGGCGATTTCCGACCTGTCGGTGCGCTTCGGGGGCATCGTGGCGCTGGACGGGGTTTCCTTCGAGGTCGCTTGCGGACAGATCTGCGGGCTGATCGGCCCGAACGGGGCCGGCAAGACCACTCTCTTCAATTGTTTGAGTCGGCTTTATCCGGCCGGCGGCGGGACCATCCGCTTCGACGGCCGCGAGCTGCTGGCACTGCCGGCCCATCGCATGGCGGCGCTCGGCATCGGCCGGACCTTTCAGAATCTGGCGCTGTTCCGCAGCCTGTCGGTGCGCCGCAACATCATGATCGGCGGTCATTGCCGCGACCGCGGCGGCTTCCTGGCCGACGCTCTTCGCCTGCCTTTCGTCGGCGCGCAGGAACGGCGCCTCGCCGCGCGTGCGGATTCGCTGATCGCCCTGCTCGATCTGGCCGATGTCGCGGAACAGCCGGCCGGTGCCTTGCCCTTCGGCACGCAAAAACGGGTGGAACTGGCCCGCGCGCTCGCGGCCGAACCGCGGTTTCTGCTGCTCGACGAACCGGCCTGCGGGCTCAATCATGAGGAGGTCGATGCGCTGCGGCTGCTTATCCTCGACATTCGCCAGCGCTTCGGCGTCACGATCCTCTTGGTCGAACATCATATGAGCCTCGTCATGGCCGTGTCCGATCAGGTCGTCGCACTCGATTTCGGCCGCAAGATCGCCGATGGCACACCGGCCGAGGTGCAGCGCCATCCCGAGGTGATCCGCGCCTATCTGGGCAATGCTGCATGAGCCCGCTGCTCGAACTCACCGGTCTGCACGCCGCCTACGGTCCGAGCGCCGTGCTGCACGGCATTGATCTCCAGGTGGCGGAGGGCGGCATCGCCACCCTGCTCGGTGCTAACGGTGCCGGCAAGACCACGACACTCCGCGCGATCTGCCAGATGATGGTCGCGGTGACCGGCGAGATCCGCTTTGCCGGCGAGCGCATCGACCGGCTGGAGACCGAGGCGATCGTCCGGCGTGGCGTCGCGCATGTCCCGGACGGGCGCGGCACTTTCACCGATCTGACGGTCGAGGAAAACCTGCGGCTCGGCGCCTATACGAGGCGCGACCGCAAGGCTGTGACGGCGGATTTCGACCGGATCTATGATCACTTCCCCCGGCTGCGCGAGCGGCGCGGCCAGCAGGCCGGCACGCTCTCGGGCGGCGAGCAGCAAATGCTGGCGATCTCGCGCGCCCTCATGCTGCGACCCCGGCTGCTGCTGCTCGACGAGCCGTCCTTTGGGCTGGCACCGCTGGTCGTGCGCGACATCTTCGCCATCCTGCGGCGGATCAATCAAGCAGACCGCGTCGGCATCCTGCTGGTCGAACAGAATGCCAGCCTCGCACTTGATCTCGCCGACCACGCCTACCTGCTTGAAACCGGCCGCATCGCGCTCGCCGGCCCGTCCGCCGAAATCGCCGGCGACGAGGCGGTGCGCCGCGCCTATCTGGGATATTGAGACCGCATGATGCAAGCGCTGCTCCACCAGATCCTGTCCGGCCTCGCCAATGGCGGCATCTATGCCAGCGTGGCGCTGGCCCTGGTGATGATCTACCAATCGACCCACCATGTGAATTTCGCCCAGGGCGAAATGGCGATGTTCTCGACCTACATCGCCTGGGCGCTGATCCAGGCCGGGCTGCCTTACTGGCTCGCGTTCTTTCTGACGCTGGGCTTTTCTTTCGCCGCCGGGGTGGCGATCGAGCGGATCGTGCTGCGGCCGGTCGCCAATGCGCCGGTCCTGTCGGTCGTGGTGGTGTTCATCGGGCTGCTGGTCATTCTGAACAGCCTCGCCGGCTGGATCTTCAGCTATATGATCAAGAGCTTCCCGAGCCCGTTTCCGAGCGATGCGTGGTACGGCAGCCCCTATCTGTCGCCGCATGAGGTCGGCATGATCGCGGTGACGCTGGCCGTACTGACGCTGGTGTTCGGCTTCTTCCGCTTCACGCCGCTCGGGTTGGCGATGCGGGCCGCGGCGCAGAATCCGGCTTCGGCCCGGCTAGTCGGCATTCGGGTCGGCTGGATGTTGGCGTTCGGCTGGGGACTGGCCGGCGCGATCGGCGCCGTCGCCGGGATGATGGCGGCGCCCACGCTTTATCTCGACCCGAACATGATGACCGGCGTCGTGCTCTACGGTTTCGCCGCTGCCCTGCTCGGCGGCATCGACAATGCGTGGGGGGCGGCGGCCGGTGGCTTCATCGTCGGCGTCGCGGAAAATCTGGCCGGCGCCTATCTGGTCGGCACGGAATTGAAGCTGACCGTGGCACTGGCGATCATCGTTGGCGTGCTGGTGGTCCGCCCGGCCGGGCTGTTCGGCCGCACCCTGATCGTGCGGGTCTGAGCGGATGAAACCAACGCTTCTCCGCAGCCTCGGGCTCAGTCTGCTGCTGGCACTCGCCCTCGCGGTACCGTTCGTCGCCAGCGGCTATCAAATCTTTCAGGCGACCATGGTGTTGGTCTACGCCATCGCGCTGTTCGGTCTCAACATTCTGACCGGCTACAACGGCCAGATCTCGCTCGGGCACGGTGCCTTCTATGCGATCGGCGCCTATAGCGCGGCGATCCTGATCGACCACCAAATCGTGCCCGATTGGGCGACCGTGCCGATCGCGGGGGCGATCTGCCTGGTCGTGGGCTATCTGTTCGGCCGCCCGGCCGCTCGCCTTGCCGGGCTCTATCTGGCGCTGGCGACCTTTGCGCTCGCGGTCGCGACACCACAGATCCTGAAATATCGCGGCTTCGAGCATTGGACCGGCGGCAGTCAGGGCATCATTCTGGACAAGCCCGATCCGCCCGCCTTCCTGCCGATCGATGCCGATCAATGGCTCTATCTGTGCTGCCTCGCCGTGACGCTGGTGCTGTTCGTGCTCGGCCGCAATCTGCTGCGCGGGCGGATCGGCCGTGCGCTGCTGGCGATCCGCGACCACCCGATCGCCGCCGCCTCAATGGGCATCGATACCGCGCGCTACAAGGCAATGACGTTCGGCGTCAGTGCTGCCTATACCGGCATCGCCGGCGCCCTCGGCACGTTCGCTGCGGCCTTCGCCTCGCCCGACAGCTTCGATGCCTTTCTGTCGCTGCGCTTCCTGGTCGGGATTGTGGTCGGCGGGCTCGGCTCGATCTCCGGCGCGTTCTTCGGTGCCGCCTTCATCGAATTCGTGCCCAATCTGGCCGACCGGATTTCCAAGGCGGCGCCCTGGGCGATCTATGGCGTGCTGCTGATCCTGGTCATCTATCTGATGCCCTCCGGCGTCGCCGGACTGATCCGCGCCATGACGCAGAAAATCAACCGAGACAAAGAAACCATCAGGGAGGAAACATAATGCTCAGACGGATAATGCTGATGTCGGCGGCAACATTGCTGCTGGCGGGACCGGTCGCCCTGGCCGAAAACGCGCCCGGCGTCACCGCCACCGCGATCAAGATCGGCAACACCATGCCCTATAGCGGCCCCGGTTCGGCCTATGGCGCGATCGGCAAGGCGGATGCCGCCTATTTCCAGATGATCAACGATCAGGGCGGCGTGAACGGGCGCAAGATCGATTTCGTCACGCTCGATGACGGTTATTCGCCGCCCAAGACGGTCGAGCAGACGCGCCGGCTGGTCGAGCAGGATGAAGTCGCCTTCATCTTCAATGGCCTCGGTACACCCACCAGTTCGGCCGTGCAGAAATACCTGAACCAGAAAAGGGTGCCGCAGCTGTTCGTCGCGACTGGCGCCAGCAAATGGGGCGATCCGGCACATTTCCACTGGACGATGGGCTGGCAGCCCGATTACCAGACCGAAGCTCGGATCTATGCCAAATACATTCTGCAAAACAAGCCGGATGCCAAGATCTCGATCATTTGGCAGAATGACGATTTCGGCAAGGATTACCTGATCGGTATGAAAGCCGGTCTGGGTGACAAATACGACAAGATGGTCGTCAAGGACGTGTCCTACGAAGTGACCGATCCGACCATCGATTCACAGGTGGTCAGCCTGCAAGCGTCGGGTGCCGACACGTTGATCATTGCCGCCACGCCGAAATTCGCCGCCCAGACGATCCGCAAGGTCTTCGATATCGGCTGGCACCCGTTGCAGCTTCTGACCAACGTGTCGAACTCGGTCGGCGCGGTGATGACGCCGGCCGGGCCGGAAAAGGGCATCGGCATCGTCAGCACGGCCTACGACAAAGACCCCAAGGATCCGGCCTGGGTGAATGATCCGGGCATGGCCGAATGGCGGCGATTCATGGCGAAATATCTGCCCGATGCCGACGTGACCGACGCCAATTACGTCTATGGCTTCGGCGCCGCGCGCACCGTGGTTCAGGTGCTGAAGCAATGCGGCGACGATCTCTCGCGCGACAACATCATGAAGCAGGCGGCCGATCTCAAGGATTTCGCACTGCCGACCATGTTGCCGGGCATCAAGATCAACACCGGCCCGACCGACTACTACCCGATCCAGACCTTGCAGCTGCAACGCTGGGACGGCAAGAATTGGGTGCTGTTCGGTGACGTGCTGAGCGGATCGTAAACCGATCGATCGCCGGATTGAAGTCCGAGAGTTCCGGCGTCAGTTGGCGCGTGGCGATGAAGTCCACGATTTAATCGCATTGAGAACCGCTGGGCGATGAACGTCCCTATTAAAAAATGATGATAAGCAAACTCAACTTCCAATGACGCTGGCCAGCCAAGGCCCGGTCCTGTAGATTTCTGCCGATGCCCGGAATAGTCGTCCCCACGGCCAACATCTTAGTTGAGTAGGCGCAGGGGGTTGCTCCCTGCGCCTCTCACAGAACCGGGTGCGTTCTGTCGATGCTGACCTGAGCGCTTATGGTTGCGGCGTTACGGTCCTGACGACATTACCGGCCGCGTCAAGCGAACGCCGCCTGCTTGCCCGCCGCCGCCCCTTGCGCCTATAAGGTCGCTCCGCCGCGCCAGCCCGGCGCGGTCTCGCCGCTCAGGGATTGTCGCACGCCATGATCGTCATTACCGGCGGGGCCGGGTTCATCGGGTCCAATCTGGTCGCCAGCCTTGAGCGGCGCGGCGGGTCCGGGCTCGTCGTGGTCG
Organism: Aliidongia sp.; assembly: GCA_034665905.1. Classification (GTDB taxonomy): domain Bacteria; phylum Pseudomonadota; class Alphaproteobacteria; order ATCC43930; family CGMCC-115725; genus JAXDMU01. Next base: position 12,544 of record JAXDMU010000075.1, read on the forward strand.
ATCATCTGGGCCAAGGCGACAAATGGCGCAATCTGGGCAAGCGCGAATTGCTTGCCATTGTGCCGCCGGCCGACCTGTTCGCCTA
>JAXDMU010000076.1:0-7585 GCA_034665905.1 Aliidongia sp.
GGCGGTGATCACGGCGAGATCAAGTTTCACGGGATCGATGTCCTGGACGCAAGCGGATGAATGGATGGCGACAAAATTTCACACAGGGACCCTTAACGGTCAATTGCCGCCGATTGTCCGAGCGATAACGACGGACCTCAATTCAGCCCTGCCGCCGCCGCGGCGTCCCTCCCTGTCGGGGCTTGCCGGGCCACTGCGTAATGCATTCCGTCCCCTCAAAATGCCAGCGTTAGCTGGAGCCCGACCGACAGTGGGCGAATTACGGTTTCCCGTGCCGGCGTGCCGGGCGGTGATATTTGATTCTGGATATCGACGGCGCCTCTTTCGTTCAGCACATTGTCGATGAACAAAGTGATCGTCCGATCGTCGGCCGCGAGGCCCGCGCGCAAATCGAGTTCGCCATAGCCTGGCAGATGCAGATTGGGGTTTTGGATGTCGTGGTTGAACGAGCTGTTCCGGTCGCCGATCCGGCGATAGCTGGCGCCGAGCGTGCCTTCCCAGACGCCGAAAGCGGGAAACTCGTAATCGGCGGTGGCGCCGCCGCTCCACCGTGGCACGGTCGGCAGCGGATCGCCCTTGAGGCCGCCGATGCTCGGCGCGTCCGCCGTCAGCATCGCCTGCGTATAGGCGCCGGACAGGCCGAGTACGAGGCCGCTCACCGGATGATATCCCGCCGCCAGTTCGACGCCACGGCTCGTCGCAGCGCCGCCATTGGTCTCGACCGTAAATCCGCTGGTCGCCGATTGTAATTGGATATGGCGCCAATCGATCAGGAAGGCGGCAGCATCGAAGGACAGACGTTTGTCGAACAGTTCGCTCTTGATGCCGGTCTCGTAATTCACCAACGAATCGGCAGCGAAGCTCGTGGGCACCGCGCTGGCGCCGAACAGGGAGTTGGGATGCGGCACGTTCGGGCCGCCCGGCCGATAGCCACTCGACGCCTCGGCATAGGCGGTCAGATTGTCGTCGATGCGCCAGCGTGGTGCCAGGCGGAACGTGAGCGAGCTGCCGGCCGAAGCGCCGAGGCTCGTGGTGACGGCTTGCGGATTGCCGATATTGTTGAGCAGGCCCGATGAGGTCTGATCGAAGGATTGCCGGTTCCGGCTCCAGCGCATGCCGGCGGTCAGATCGACATCCGGTAGAAAATAGTAATCGACGTCGCCGAAGCCGGCATATTCGCGGAAGCGCGACGGCTCTTCCTGCGAAAAGGGCGAGGCGATCGTGGTCGCAAGCGGCACATCGTGCAGAAAGCTGTGGAGGGAGTCGCGCGCATTCGACCATTCGTAAGTATAGAAGGTGCCGATGAGCCAGTTGAACGGCCGGCTCTGGGTCGAGGCAAGGCGGACTTCCTCGGTAAACTTGTCGGTCGTAAAGCCGGTGGGAAACGACACAGCCGGAATCGCCCGCAGGCCGCTGAACAACTGGAGCAGCTGACCCAGATTTTCGGTGTCGTCGGTCTCGGCATGGGCCAGGCTGCGGCCATAGCTGGTGGTCGAAAAGAGCGAGGCCGCGCCCAGATCCCAAGACACGGACAGATCGTGAAGCTGATATTGCTGGCTGGCCGATTCACGCAGCAGCCGCGATTGGGTCAGATCGCCGGCAACGGGCTGCAAGTTCGCCGGATCGACATCGATCGACGGGGTGCCCCCGACCCGACGGGCCTGAAACAGTGACGTGAATCGGACGGTGAGGTCGTCGAGCGGCTTGACCAGCAGCGAGAGGCGCCCGCCCTGGACGTCGCTGAAATTCTCGTTTCGGTTGCCGGTGCCGGTATCGTTGATGAAACCGGAATCATGGCGCTCATAAACATCGGCGCGCAGTGCCGCATGATCGCCCAGCGGCACATTGATCAATGCCTTCGCCGCCTCGTCCAGCCCGCCGCCCTTCGTACTCCCGGTATCGATTTCGGCCCGGCTGATCAGCGTGCCGAGTTCCGGCGCGGTGGTGACGTATTTCAGCACACCGGCCAGTGTCCCCGCACCATAGAGCGTGCCCTGCGGCCCGCGCGCGACTTCGATGCGTTGGATGTCGAACGGGTCGATATCGGCGATCACCAGATTGCCGCCGGCAAAGGCGGTGCTGCTGCCGTAAGGCACGTCGTCGATATAGGTGCCGACCGACGCGGTCGGCTGGTTCGTACCGGTGGTGATGCCGCGCAGCACGACCTGACCGAAGCCGCGCTGGTTGCTGAGCACGATCAGGCCAGGCACGTAGCTGCCGTAATCGTCGATGCCGTTGAGTCCCAGTTCCGACAGCATATTGCCGGTCAGCGCACTGACCGACGCCGGCACATCCTTGGCAACCTCCTCGCGCTTTTCCGCCGTCACCGTGATCTCTTCGATCGAGGGCGGTTCCGGGCGGATCGGCAGTGCCGGTTCCGGTTCCGGGCGGGCCGCGGCCAATGTCGGCGCGATGACGATGGTGCCGCGCTCGTCGCGCTTGAAGGCGAAACTCGTATCCTTCAGCAGGATTGCCAGCGCTTCGGCCACCGTAAAGGCTCCGGACAGCCCCGCCGTCACGGCACCGTCCAGTTGCAGGGGCGAATAGACGATCTGGCTGTCGGTCTGGGTGCGCAGCTGCTTCAGGGCAGCGATCAGCGTGTCCGGCGGCAAGGACAGATCGAATTTTTGCTCGTCGGAGTGTGCAGGGGTCGCCCAAAAACCTGCCGAGAAAAGAACCCCCAGGGCCGCGGCGGATACGCCCGAACTGGTCCCGGAACGCCGGGGCCGCGACCTCCACAAGAACATTCTTCGCCCTTCGCCCCGCTGCGGCCCATAACTTGCCGGATGGTCGCGCGCGGATCAAGGCGATGACGGAGGCGGGCGCGGTTTTGCGCCCCAACCGGTCAAAAAAAATGCTTCGCGGCGCAAAGGTTACGGGCTGTGTACCGTGACGATTGCAACGCTGGTGTTGCCGACGGATATGGCGGGCGCACCGGTCACCGGCTGACTGAAGCGCAGGAACAAGCGCGGTTCGTTCAACGCGTTGGGAATGGCCGCGCCGGTCGCCGAGACGAAGACGGTAAAGGTTGCCGTGCCACCGCTCGGGAAATTCGCCATGATAGTCGGCGCGGGCGCTGCGAGGCATTGGCCGGAGAACGGGTTGGTCTGGCAGATCAGCACGGTGAGCGGCAAGGTCAGCTTGAAGCCGGTCGCCGGCAGAAAGCTGCCGCTGTCGGCCGTGACCTGAAGCAGTTCGCTCTGCCCGAGATTGAACGCGGCGATCGGGAAGGCGGCGAACGGGTTGGTGGTATCCGGCACGTCGATGACGCCTGCACCGCCCGGCGTGGCCGAGGCGGCGATGACGTCGGCCGTCGGGGCGGCCGAAACCGTCACGTCGGCGGTGTTGATGCCGGAGAAAATCGGGGCCGGCGTGGTGCCGTCGCAGGTAAAGAGAAAGGATTGCCCGAGCGCCGAGACAGGCGTGGCGGCGCCGAGCGTCAGCACAAAGCTCTGTCCGGCGCTGGGCGGGATGGTCACCGGCTGGTTCGGGCCGCCGGTCGTCAGATTGGTCGCCGGATCGGTCGTCTGGAAACTCAGCGTCAGGCCCGCAGGTGCGGTGTTCGGCAGCGAAATCCGGCAATTGTGGAGCGCCGTGGCGGCGCCGTTGAGAATCGTTGCGAAGATCGACGCCGGCCGATCGACCGCCACAGCCCGGCCATCGGGGGCGACGGCGGCGAAGAGTGACGAAGGCCGGCCGAAGATCTGTATGCGGTCAAGCATGGCATCGCCGGCAAAGATCCGGCCGGTCGCGGAATCGAAGGCAAGGCCGCCCGGCGCCAGGAAGTGCGCATTGTCGATGCCGAAACTGCCGACAAGGCCCAACGTCGCGACGGGCGCGAGGCTGTCGGCATCGAACACCGCGATGTCGAACGCGGCGGGTGTCGCGGCGAAGATCCGCCGCCCGCCGACATCGACACCAAGGCCGCTTACGCTGCCGGTCTCGCGGATCGTCGCGAGATAGGCCGCGGATTGCGCGTTGAAGATCTGAATTCGGTTGTTGCCGGTATCGGCGACCAGCAGATGCCCTGTCGTCGCATCGACTGTGACCGCCTGCGGTGCCGAAAGATGCGCATTGTCGGTGCCGGGCGTTCCGGTCACGCCGATCGTCGCGATGAAGGCGAAGCTGTCGGCGTCGAACAGCTGAATCCGGTGATTGGCCGTATCGGCGACCAGGATGCGGGCATTGACCGTATCGATTGCGATCCCGGCCGGGCCGGACAGATGCCCGGCGTCGGTGCCGGAAACCCCGGAGACGCCCAGCGTAGCGATCGGCGCGACGTGGACCGCATCGAAGATCTGAACCCGGTCGTTGCCGGTATCGGCGATCAAAATCCGGCCGCGGGCCGAATCGACCGCGACGCCGCCCGGGTCGGACAGATGCCCGGCATCGGCCGCGGACACCCCGGCCTCGCCGATCACCGTCAGCGGCGCCAGACTCGTGCCGTCGAAGATCTGAACGATCTGGTTCGCCCCTTCGGCGACCAGCAGACGGTTGCCGGCCGTGTCGAAGGCGAGGCCCTGCGGTTCGCCCGGTACGGCCTGGGGCCCCGGCGCGGTCAAATTGGGAACCGGGACGGTGGCGAGATATGGATAGATCTGCCCCGCCGCCGATTCCGCAGCGAAGATTGCCAACACGGCACAGATCGCCCCTACCCAACGCATCGCCACCCCCCTTGTCCCGGCCCCCAGCGAAATGGCGGTCGTCATACTGACATGAGTCTCTACGCCAGGACAGTAGAACACCCGACAGGCAGCTTCACAGTGCCTTGAGAAAAAAGGCGAAGACCCGGCCGGTCCTGGGCCGGGATCGCGCGGCGACCGATCGTGACTCGCGAGATTACGGCGCGCTATCGCACCAGCCAGACCGGCTCGCTGTTGAACGCCAATTTCACCTCGTCGGTCTTTACCAGCATGATCACCGCTAGCGCGTCCTTGCTGTTCTATCCCGCGATGCCCCGCCCAGATCGGCCCGCGATTATTGCCGCCCTCCGGCAACGGGCACTGGGCAAAAATTGCCGCGCTGCTCGCCCACCAAGGTAAATAATAGCCCTATCAGATAGTTACGCCGTAAATATCGATGGTCTGGGCCTTGCTCCCGCCTGATGCATCGCCGCCGAATCTCCGGCGGTAAAGTATCAGGAGGGATCATGTCAGTCGCGATTTCCGGCAGCGCGCCGCTGCCCAGCCTTGCCGCACCGGGCGCAAAGGACGCCAAATCGGACGGTGCCGGCCAGGACACGGCCTCGCAGATCAGCAATCAGACGATCACGACCAACCCGGACGGTTCGACGACCACCACGATCGTCTATGCCGACGGCACGACCGCAACAACGACCCAGGCGGCGCCGCCTGGCCAACAAACTGCCGCGAAAGGAAATCAGCCAACCGATGCCGGCCCGGCGGCCAAGGGCAGCCTGCTCGACACGTCGAATCTGGGCCAGACCTCGACGTTGTTGGCAGCCCAGGAAAAGGCAACCGCGCCTGCGTGATCTGCCGCCATCGCTCTCCTACTTCCAGAAGCGCGTCGTCGCGGCGAAGCGCTTCCAGATCTTGGCGAAATGCCCGCGCGCTGCGGCAACGTCGGCGGCACACCAGCCGGCGATCAGTCCGCTGGCGCGGGCGCCGATCGGGTCGCCCTTGATCATCTGCGGCAGCAGGGTCTGGGCGACGAAGGCATCGTTGATCGAGCCCAGAATATCCTGGATGGATTTCAGCGCGGCGATATAGCGACGGGCCGGCCGGGCGGGGTACAGCGCGCGGACGAATTCGGCGGTATAGCGCAGCTTTTTGGCTTGGATGCGCAGCATATGCAACTCCGCCGCCTGCGGATCGCGCAAGGCATGCCCGGCCGCCAGCAGCTTGCGATGATGCTTGCGCAGCAAGGCGCCGGCATAATCGTCGAACGGTTGATCGAGTAAAGCCGCGGCCTCCGCGGAGGGCAGTTCCGGCCAGATACCGGCATCGAACCAAGCCGCGAGCCGGCAGGACAGGATGCCGAATTCCGGTGCCATCACGGCCTGGCGCGCGGTTTCGGCGGTATTCTGCCGCAAGACCGACGCGGTCAGGCGCACACCGCGCAGCGCAACTTCCTCGCCGCTCGCCGCGGTCAAGGGGGTGAGCGTTCCGGCGAGGAAGACGTCGAGTTCGCGGGTATGGCCGAGCTTGCTCGCTAAGGCACCGAGATCGCGCGCCAGCGCCTGGCGCGAGAATGGCGGCAGCGTCGCCCGAAAGACCGACAGGATCGAGCGCAACCGCCGCAGCGCCACGCGGGTCTCGTGAATTTTTTCCGGTTCGACGTCGGTTTCCATCGTTTGGACGGTTGCCCGGAGCGCCGCGGTTGCCGCGCGGCCGATCGCCAATATGCCTTGGCGCACGGTCATATCGGGGGCGAACCGTGCGGTGCCGTCACGGTTGCCCGGCCACCAATCGGTCTCGGCGATCCGGCGATAGCCCAGCTGGGCGGGGTCATGGGCCGCCAGCGCCACCGGCACGGTGCGATGCAGCCGTTGTGCGAACTCATAGAGCGCCTGGGGCGGCCCGCTCGTCACGGTCAGAGCGATCTGATGAAACGCCGCCGGCCCGGCCGCCGATTCGATCATGCCGATATCGAGCGTCACGTCCAAGCCACTGTCGCCATAGCTTATGTGCCAGATGGTTCGCGTCAGATCGAGCGCGAAAACCGGCATCAGCATATCGGCGGTTACCCGCATCGCCACGGCCGGATCGCCGCCGGGCAGCAGGGCCAACCGGGTCGGATCGAGCGTTTCGCCCGGCAGTGGACTCTCCTGCTGATGCAGAATCCGGCCGCCGGTCGGCGGTTGCTTGATGCTGCGCAACAGCTGGGTCCGCTTTTGGCCCATACTCTGCACGGCGATCGCCATGCCGGCACGACCGAGGCGATGACCGGCGGTATCCCAAAAGACCTGGCGCAATTTCCGCGTGACCGGCCGGCGCCGCGCCGAATTGGCCAGCAATTCGGCCTGCCTGAACGGAACGACCATGTCGGGCGACAGGTCCAGCAGCAATTGCAAAACGGCCAACTCGGGGGAAACCGGCGGCCCTTCAGCGGCGGGCGGGCTGTTTGGACGTTCGGCGACGCTTTCAGAATTCATGCCGAGGCTCCGAGGACGGCAATCTCCATCTTGATTCCCGCATGATGATATGATCGCCGTTCGGTCAACATAGCACATGCTTGCCCGGCCGGCGACAACGCGCTGTCGCGACGCCAGGGCAATCGCCTATGGAATTCGATCCGGTCATGACCAGAAGTCGGAAAAACAAAGAGCTAGAGCGGGACTCCTGAGCGAAAGCGAACGCATCCCGCTAGCGCCCATGCGCGGCGGCCCCGCGCGATGCCGCGCAGGGTGGGGAAAGCGATCCTGGTAGACCCGTCCGTTATGGCGGCTATGGCGGCCCGGTTGCCGCGGCGGGTCGGGCACCGGACGCCGCCGGCTTGCGGGCCGGGACCGGCCGAACCGGCGGCCAGGCGGCATAGGGTGAGCCGGGCGGCTTGGTCGCCATCTCGTCGCGCGCCCAGTCGGCATCGACCCAGCGCGCCCAATCCGGCGTCACGCCCAGATCGC
>JAXDMU010000077.1:0-6650 GCA_034665905.1 Aliidongia sp.
CGCGGCACGCTGCGCGATATTCAATACGGTCTTGGACATGAAACTTCTCCTTGGAGCCGAATTCAGGGAGTACAACCCCATCGAACCGGATTGGTTGCGCCGCACAGCGCGACCCAAGGCGCCGCACGTCCGCCGTAACCTGAGCGCTGCCGGCTGGCTCGCCTGAAAGCCATTCTGGCATCCGTCGAGATATCGAGTCATAATCATCCCGATGATGGATCTGACGGCAGCGGTGGAGCGCATGGCGCGGGCGGTGGAGCGGTTGGAGACGCTCGCCCATCGGCGTGTGGGCGGTTCTGCGGACAGAGAACGGCTGGGCGCCGAACTCAAGCGCGCCAGATCCGAAAGGGCGCAACTTGAAACCGTGACCGACGGCGTCTCGATTCGCCTCGACAGCGCCATCGAGCGCTTGCGGGCGGCACTCGATGACTGATCGTTCCGGCCAGGTCGAGGTCACGATCAATGGCCGCTCTTATCGCATCGCCTGCGACGACGGACAGGAGCCCCATGTCGTGCGCCTTGGCCGGTACGTCGACCAAAAGGTTCAGGGCCTGATTCAGTCGGTCGGGCAGATCGGCGATGCAAGGCTGCTGGTGATGGCGAGCCTTCTGGTCGCCGATGAACTGGCCGACACCGATCAGGCGCTGAACGCCGCTCGAAGCGAATTGGCCGATGCTGTCGACGGACGCCAAGGCAGCAGCGGCTTGCCGTCGGCCGACGAAACGGTGCTGGCCCGCGCTCTCGACAGCCTTGCCCAGCGCATCGAAGCCATTGCGGCCGAGCTTGAGCGTGACTAACTATGGTCGTGCGGGGCGGCATGGCGCGTCAGGCAGTTCATACCCCGGGGCCAATGTATCCCTCTCGGGGGCTGGCTCTGCCGGAGCCGTGGTTTCGGTATCTGGTTCCCACCTGTACAAACAGGCCACGAGGGTACGACAAATCCAACGGCCGATGCGGCCCCGCAGTTTCCATCCGACATGAATAGCAGCACAGGTGCAGCCGACGTGAAGGCCGCGCTGAGGCGGGCGGCCGAGGCCGCGCGCGCGTCGAGCCATGCTGCCGCCGGTACCGCGGCGGCTCAGGCTCTGGTTGGACACGGCATGGCCTTGCTGGGTGAACGCTGTTTCCGCACGGTGGCGGGCTATTGGCCGATGCGCGGCGAAATCGATCCGCGCCCACTGTTGCTGGCGTTGGCCGATGGCGGCCGCGACGTGGCGCTACCGGTCGTGATCGCGCCCAACCGGCCGCTCGAATTCCGCCGCTGGCGGCCGGGCGTGGCACTGGTGACCGACCGGTTCGGCATTGCGCATCCGTCGCCCGATGCTGCGGCGCTCGAACCCGATGTGCTGCTCGTGCCGCTACTTGCGTTCGATCGCCGGCATTACCGGTTGGGCTACGGCGCCGGGTTTTACGACCGGACACTCGCTGCCCTGCGCGCACGCAAAAAGATCCTGGCGATCGGTGTGGCCTATTCGGCACAGCGGGTCGAGGAAGTGCCGGTGGATGGCTGGGATGAGGCACTTGATCTGGTGCTAACCGACCATGGCGTCGTTTAATCAGCGGCTGTCATTGTCAGCGTCGATCCGGATTTTTCATGCGGTTGTTGTTTTTGGGTGATGTGCTTGGCCGCAGCGGACGCGATGCGGTCATTGCCGAATTGCCGCGCATGCGGGCGGCCCTTGCCATCGAGTTCTGCGTGGTCAATGGCGAAAACGCCGCCGCCGGCTTCGGCATAACCGACAAAATCTGCAAAAGCCTTTACGAGGTCGGCGTCGATGCCATCACCACGGGCAACCATGTCTGGGATCAGCGCGAGGTGCTCGGCACGATCGACGGCGACAGCCGGCTCTTGCGCCCGGCCAACTACCCGCCCAATACGCCGGGCAAAGGGACGCGCGTGTTCCAACTCGCCGATGGCCGGCGTGTGGTCGTGGTCAATGTCATGACCCGCCTGTTCATGGACGCGATGGACGATCCGTTCCAGGTGCTCGACCGGGAATTGTCCGGAAGGGTCCTCGGCGGCAACACCGCGGCAATCCTGGTCGATGTCCATGGCGAAGCGACCAGCGAGAAGATGGCGCTCGGCCATTTTCTCGACGGCCGCGCCTCGCTCGTCGTTGGCACCCACAGCCATGTCCCCACCGCCGACGCGCAGATCCTGCCCAAGGGCACGGCGTATCAGAGCGATGCCGGCATGTGTGGCGATTACGATTCGGTGATCGGCATGCAAAAGGAAGCGGCACTCCACCGATTTATCCGCAAACTGCCGGGCGAGCGGCTGACGCCGGCCGACGGTCCCGCCACGATTTGCGGCGTTTTCGTCGAAACCGACGATGCGACCGGCCTTGCCCACCGGATCGAACCGATCCGGGTCGGCGGCAGATTGAAGCCGGCTTGGCCGCAATAGCGCGAAACAGATCGCCGTTCTCGCTTCCTTCGGACAAAATCCCGCCATATTGCCTTGTTACGAACCGGATGCTGCTGGTGATGTCGCCGCAGGTGGTATCCATCCCGCCACATCGAATTAGTCGAGTTTCCTCGCATGGCTGGCCATTCCCAGTTCAAGAACATCATGCACCGCAAGGGCGCGCAGGACAAAAAGCGCGGCAAGGTGTTCACCAAGTTGATCCGCGAACTGACCACCGCGGCGCGCAGTGGCCTGCCCGATCCGGCGGCGAACCCGCGCCTGCGTGCGGCGGTGACCGCCGCACGGCAATCGAACATGCCGCGCGACACGATCGATCGCGCGATCAAACGCGGCGCCGGTGGCGAGGACGGCGATAATTACGAGGAGATTCGGTATGAGGGCTACGGTCCCGGAGGAATCGCGGTGATCGTCGAAGCCCTGACCGACAATCGCAACCGCACCGCCAGCGAGGTCCGCACCGCCTTCACCAAATCAGGCGGCACGCTGGGCGAGACCAATTCCGTCAGCTTCCAGTTCAGCCGCGACGGCCAGGTGACGTATCCGGCCGGAACGGGTTCGGCCGATGCGATGCTGGAAGCCGCAATCGATGCCGGCGCTGATGATGTCGAAAGCGACGAAGACGAGCATCGCATCATCTGCGCGCTCGATGATCTGGCGACCGTGCGCGACGCGCTCGAAACGAAATTCGGCCCGGCCACCGCGGCCAAGCTGGTCTGGCGGCCGCAGACCCTGGTGCCGGTCGGCGAAGACGAGGTGGCGCAGGCGCTGTTCAAGCTGGTCGAGGCGCTGGAAGACAGCGACGACGTCCAGACCGTCTATGCCAATTTCGACATTCCCGACGACATCATGGCACGGCTGGAAGGCTGATCCCGCCTATGTCCAACACCACGCTCCGCCTGATCGGCCTCGATCCCGGCCTCCGCCGCACCGGCTGGGGCGTGATCGACATGACCGGACAGCATCTGAAATATGTGGCGGATGGTGTGGTGACTTCGGATGCGGCGAAGGATCTGGCAGAACGCCTGGGCCAGCTCTGGCACGCGCTCAATACCGTGCTTGATGAGTGGCGACCCGACGAGGCCGCGGTCGAGGAAACCTTTGTCAACAAGAACCCGGCCTCGACCCTGAAGCTCGGCATGGCGCGCGGCGTCGTGCTGCTGGCGCCATCGCTCAAGGGGCTCGCGGTTGCGGAATATTCGCCCAATCTGGTGAAGAAATCGATCGTCGGCTCCGGTCATGCGGACAAGACGCAGGTCCAGATGATGGTGCGCCGGCTGCTGCCCGGTGCGCTCGCGACCCAGGCCGATGCCGCCGATGCGCTGGCCGTAGCGATCTGTCATGCCCATCATGCCGCCTCGAACCGCGCCTTGGCGCGGGTCGCCACGGGGATCGGGCGATGACGATCGCGCGGCTTCGCGGACTGATCGACGAGGTCGGACTCGACGGCGTGTTGGTCGATGTCGGCGGCGTGGGTTATCCGGTGCTGGTTTCGACCCGCACCCGTGCCGCCCTGCCCGGAGGCGGCGAGGTCGCGACGCTGCTGATCGAGACGCAGATCCGCGAGGATGCCGTCACCTATTTCGGTTTCATCGACCGGGCCGAGCGCGATTGGTTCCGCACGCTGACCACGGTCCAGGGCGTCGGCGGCAAGGTCGCGCTCAACATCCTGTCCGTCCTCGATCCCGACCGGCTGGCGCGCGCGATCAGCGCGCAGGATCGTGCCCAATTGAGCCGCGCGGACGGTGTCGGACCCAAGCTCGCGGTTCGTCTCGTGACCGAACTCAAGGACCGCGCGACCAACTGGGGACTGGGCGTTTCGCCGTCCCAGATCGCGACGGCGGCCAGCCCGTCTTTGCCCTCGGCTTCCGGGCCGGTCGAGGATGCGGTTTCGGCCCTGGTCAATCTGGGCTACCGGCGCAGCGACGTGCTGGGCGCGGTGGCCAAGGCGCAGCGCAAGCTGGGTGACGCGGCCACGGCCAGCGATCTCATTCGCGGCGGCCTTAACGAGATCACGTCATGAGCGAGGAGCGCGTGGTCGCCCCCGAACGCGGCGCCGAGGATGCGCCGGAAGCGTCGATCCGGCCGCTGGCGCTCGACGATTTCGTGGGCCAGCGCCAGGTCCGGGAAAATCTGCGGATCTTCGTGCAGGCCGCGCGCGGCCGAGGCGAGGCGCTCGACCATGTCCTGTTCTTCGGGCCCCCCGGCCTCGGCAAGACCACGCTGGCGCAGATTGTGGCGCGCGAAATGGGCGTGGGCTTCCGCGCGACCTCCGGCCCGGTGATCCAGCGTGCCGGCGATCTGGCGGCCCTCCTGACCAATCTCCAGCCGCGCGACGTTCTGTTCATCGACGAAATCCACCGGCTCCAGCCGGCGGTCGAGGAGATTCTCTATCCCGCGATGGAGGATTTCCAGCTCGACCTGATTATCGGCGAAGGCCCGGCGGCGCGCTCGATCCGCATCGATCTGCCGCCCTTCACCCTGGTCGGCGCCACGACCCGCTCGGGCCTGATCACCCGGCCATTGCGCGAACGCTTCGGCATTCCGCTCAATCTGGTCTTCTACGAGCCGGACGAGTTGCAGCGCATCATCGAACGCGGTGCCGGGATTCTGGGCTTCGATCTGGCGCCGGACGGGGCGGCCGAGATCGCCAAGCGGTCGCGCGGCACGCCGCGCGTGGCCGGACGGCTGTTGCGGCGCGTGCGCGACTTCGCCTCGGTCGCCGGGGCGGCGCGGGTCGATGCCGTCGCGGCCGATCGGGCGCTGACCCGGCTCGAAGTCGATGAGCGCGGTTTCGACGCCATGGACCGGCGCTATATCAGGGCGATCGCGGATTACTATGCCGGCGGCCCGGTCGGGGTCGAGACCATGGCGGCGGTGCTATCCGAGCAACGCGATGTGATCGAGGATGTGATCGAGCCCTATCTGATCCAGCAGGGTTTCCTGATGCGCACGCCGCGCGGCCGGGTGCTGACCGATCAGGCGTTCCGCCATCTCGGCCTTGTGGTGATTCGCCCAGCCGGTGTGCAGATGGATCTGCTGGAGAGCGTCGAGCCGGAGGCCGCACCGTGATCCCGACCTCGGGCACCCTTGAGGCGGGCAACCATGTACTGCCGATCCGCGTCTATTACGAGGACACCGATGCCGGAGGCATCGTTTATCACGCGGCCTATCTACGCTTTGCCGAGCGTGCGCGCTCCGAATTCCTGCGCGTCATCGGCTGGGAGCACGAGCGAATCCGTGCCGAAACCGGCCTTGGCTGGGTCGTGCGCCGGGCCGAGATCGATTTCCGGGCACCGGCCCGGCTCGACGATGCCTTGACCGTTGCAACCTCGCTCACCGCGATGAGTGGCGCCAGCCTCCGTGCGCTCCAATCGGTGCGCCGCGGCGTCGCCGAACTGGTCCGGATCAATCTTCAACTCGTCCTTCTGACCCCGTCGGGGCGGCCGGAGCGCATTCCAGCGCCGCTCCGCGCAACCCTTCTTCCTTTCCTCGCTGAACAAGAAAGCACAATCGTCCGATGCAAGACGCCGTGACATTGGGAAGCCAGGCGGCTTCCAGCTTCTCGACCTGGTCGCTGTTTCTGCAAGCCGATCTGATCGTGAAATGCGTGATGCTGGTGCTGCTCGCGGCCTCGCTGTGGAGCTGGGGCATCATCTTTGCCAAGATCATGACCGTGAAGCGCCTGAGCCGCGACGCCAACAAGTTCGAGGAGAATTTCTGGTCGGGCGGCTCGATCGACGAGCTTTACGACCGGATCGCCAATCGTCCGGCCGATCCGATGGCTGCGACCTTCTCCGCCGCGATGCTCGAATGGCGCCGTTCGGCGGCCCGCGGCCTGATCGCTTCGGGCGGGCTGCAAGTCAGCCTCAGGGAGCGGATCGAGCGCCTGATGGCGGTGACGACCATGCGCGAAATGGAACGGGTCGAGCGCTATATGACTTTCCTTGCCACGGTGGGCTCGACGGCGCCGTTCGTCGGGCTGTTCGGTACGGTCTGGGGCATCATGAATGCGTTCGAAGGGATCGCGGCCAGCAAGAACACCTCGCTCGCGGTCGTCGCCCCCGGCATTGCCGAGGCACTGTTCACCACGGCGATGGGGCTGATCGCGGCCATTCCGGCGGTGATCGGCTACAACAAGATCACCACCGATCTCGGACGCTATTCCAACCGCCTCGACAATTTCGCCGGCGAGTTCAGCGCGATCCTGTCGCGCCAGCTCGAC
>JAXDMU010000078.1:0-2530 GCA_034665905.1 Aliidongia sp.
AAATAACAAAGACATTATATATTGATTATTACTGTTAATTATTGCCGAGACATCGACCGACAGCAAGTCAATATAATATCATTATTATCGCAGTAATTGCAATGACTACATAGACTAATCTGCCACACCGTCTCATGACACGCGATGTTCTACCACAACATTGGCATTCCCCGCCGACGAGCCGCAATGCTCGATCGTCTGTTTGTAAAGGCAAAATACTGGTACATGCAACGTGCGGTCGGCCGCGGCTAAGAGTCCGTCCCGAGACTTTATGAAGCATTATAGAGTTTTCGGAGCATGAGGCGGATGGATGCGAGGCGGAGGAAAGCGAGCGCGGATTGACCGTTCAACAATCCATCGTTTGGGCAGAACGGCAAAGCCTTTGGCTTGATCGGAACGACGGACGATCACAGTGACGGGACCCGGGCAAGATGCTCGCCAGCCCGTCATGAAACCGGCCCGGCATAGGCGCTGTCGGCAAACAGCCTCTTGAGGAACGGGAACTGTCCGAACATCGTGGCCAAAAGCATCAGCCCTCGGTCGCGGTCTTGGACATCGGCGGGTGTAACCAGAGCATGCAACAGCAGGCCCGGCATATCGACCAGGATATGGCGCTTCTTGCCTTTGATCAGTTTCGCCTGCATCGAAGCCATCGGGATCGATGCATCCTCTCCAACATCCCGTCGCAGCACCACAAGCAAAGGTAGCGGTGGACCGTGCTGCGCGGCGGCAGATCTTTCGGGATATAACGCCACTGGCAACCGGTGCTCAGCACATACATCGCGCCGTTCACCACCTCGCGCAGGTCGATGCTCCGTTTGCCACCGCCCCGCTTGGCGGGTGGTATCAGCGGCTCTGGATGTTGCCACTCCGCATCCGTCAGATCACTTGGATACCGTAGTTTGTCGCGGTTGTAACGGGGGGCGATTTTCCGCTGTCCACATACGGCGCCTCACGATTCGGTGCCGCGAGGGACTCATGGCACGGCCGAGGGGTCAACGGATTTTCGGTCCAGCCCATAAAGGACTCTATCGACTCGAAAAGTTCCAGGACGGACACTAAGATCGGATCGGCTCAACCTCGGACAGCCGCCGCAAATTCCCCTCATGCGTCTGCCGGTCGATCCGGTAGGCCGAGACGAAGCCGATCGCTGCCAGCAGCAGCCCCGTCCCGAGCGAGACATAAACCACCACCAGATCATGCAGCACTGCGGGATCGACCTGGCCCGGCTGGGCGCCTTCGGGAAAGCCGACCAGGCCCAGCAGGATGCCGGCGCTATAGATCCCGATGCCCGAGGTGAATTTCTGGATGAAACTGTTGACCGCGAAATACAGCCCCTCGGCCCGGCGGCCGGTGCTCAATTGGCCGTCTTCGGCGATGTCGGCGATCATCGAGGCAATCAGGATGCCGGTCGCGATGAACAGGGCGATAGTAAAGGCACTGTGCAGGAACAGAAACGGCATCAGGGCCGGCTCGCCATTGGCCGGAAACCAGCCGGCCAGCCGCAGCAGATAGGGCAAGGGCGCCACCACCACCGCCACGCCCCAGAGCAGGACCGCAGCCGGCTTCTTGCCGAGCCGGCGCGAGATCAGCGTGGCGCCGGGCAAGGCGATCACCGCGGAAATCAGATTGGAAAACAACAGCGCCACGATCTGGCCCGAATTCAGTTCCCAAAAGTACGTCAGGAAATAATAGGTCAGCGCCGCGGCGAGGCCGATCACCATGTTGGCAAACAGCCCCGCACCGAGCAGCATGAGGAGTGACCGGTGCGACAGGGTCTGCGCCATATCGCGCACCACCCGCGCCGGCCGGAATGGCCGCTTGGGCGGCGGCGCTTGCAACTCGGGGATATGGCGATGCGTGCCGACGGCCGACACCAGGATCGCCCCGAACATCAGCGCTCCGGCCGCCCAGCCGTAATGGGCATAGCCCGACGGATTGAGCTGGCCGACCGGATGGGTTGCGTCCGGCGTCAAAAACACCGCAAACGCCAGAAACGCCATGGTCAGGCCGCCGACCCATTGGAACAGCGAACGGAAGCCGAGCAGCGAGGTTCGCTCGTGGTAATTGTCGGTCAATTCCGGCGCCAGCGCCGAACTCGGGATCTCATAGAGCGTCACGAAGAACCGGACAACGATCGAAATGCCGATCAGATAATAGAACAGGGCCGGCGCGGCCATGCCGGTCGGCGGGTCCCAGAGCAGCAGGTAGCAGAACGAAACCGGCAATGCTGTCGCATACATGAAGGGATGCCGCCTGCCCCAGCGTGAATGCAGCGTGTCGGACCATTGACCGATGACCGGATCGAAGCAGGCATCGACCATCAGCACAATCAGCAGTGCCAACCCGACCTTGGCCGCCGGAACATGCAGAACTTGGTTGTAATAGAGCAGCAGGAGGTAGGAGAATCCCTGATCCTTGACGCCGTAAGCGACCGAACCAAAGCCGTAGAACAGCTTGGTCCGCAAGGTGATCGGGCGCTTGCCCCCGGTCGGTTGCATCGCGACGCCCTTTCCCCAGGTTTCAAGGT
>JAXDMU010000079.1:0-7554 GCA_034665905.1 Aliidongia sp.
GAGCACCAGCGGCACCACGGCGAGGCGCGCCAGCAGATCTTCGGATGTCGCTTCGGCGATCTGCCACAGCCCGTCATGGGCCGGCAGATCGCCATAGGCGGCGTCGTAAACCGCCAAACGCTGGGCGAGCAGCGCGTGATGGCCGGCTTCCTCGTCGGCGACGCGCAGCCAGTCGTCAAAGAAATCGCGCGGGTTGGCCGGGGTGCCGAAGCGCGCGATCAGATCCCAGGCGAGGTCGAGCGCGTTCAGCTCGATATGGGCCAGCGCATGGAGCAGCGCCACGCGGCTCGCCCGCGCGCCCCCGGAGCGGCGCTTGGGCATCTCGCGCGGCATCAGCAATTCGGGTCGCGCCGGGCGGGCCGGGCGCGGTGGCGGGGCCGGGCCATCGCCGATCGGCAGGGTGCCGGAACGCCAGAGCGCCGCCAGATCGTGGGTCAGGGCGATCTTGTCGGCCGGCAGCGGGGTCGTCAGCACGGCAACCGCACCGGCTAGCAGGCTGGCGATACTCACAGCGCCCGAACCGCCTTCAGCACCGCCTGGACATGATCCTTCACCTTGACCTTGTGCCAGATGCCGCGAATCGTGCCGGTGCCGTCGATCAGGAAGGTGCAGCGGTCGATCCCCATATATTTGCGGCCATAGAGGGTCTTTTCGACCCAGGCGTCATATTGCGCCACCACCATGCCCTCGGTATCGGCCGCGAGCGTGAAGGGTAACGCGTATTTGGCCTTGAATTTGTCGTGGGCCGCGACCGAATCCTTGGAAATGCCGATCACCGCAGCACCGGTCTCGCTGAAATCCGGCAGCGCATCACGAAAGCCACAGGCTTCGGTCGTGCAGCCCGGCGTGTCGTCCTTGGGATAGAAATACACAATCACCGGCTTGCCGCGCAGCGCCGAGAGCGTGACCGAGCCATGGCCGTCGGTTGGCAGGGTGAAATCCGGTGCCTGGTCGCCGATGTCGAGCGTCATGATTGCGCGGTCTCCGTTCCGTCCGAGGGTTCCGGCTTGTGTAGCAGCTTCGCCGGGGTATCGATCAAGCGATCATAGAGACGGCAGATTGTTTCGGCGGTTTCGTCGAGGCGCCGGGCCTGCGCTGCGGCGGCGCCCGGCCCGAGGGCACGGGCCAGCGCGCGGTCGAGCAGATCGGCCGCAACCGGCTCGCTCTCGATCTTGCCGAGCGTCACACGCAGCACCTGCTGGACATGCTGCCAAAAGCCGAGTGCCCCCGCCAAAGCCGTGCCCAGTTCGGTGTCGAGGGCGCCGCTTTCGGTCAGGCGGCGAAAGACCTCCGCCGTTTCGGGCGCCAGCAATGTGGGCTCGTCGGGCGCGCTTTTCAGCAAGAAATACTGCGCGATGAATTCGAGATCGACCAAGGCGCCGCGCCGATGCTTGCAATCCCAGGCGAGCGGATGCGGATGCGCCGCGGCGATACGCCGGCGCATCGCCGCGACATCGGCCAGCAGCACCGCCGGATCGCGCCGCCGCATCAGCTCGTCGCGAATCACGGCTTCGAGGGTTGCGGTCAGGCCGGGATCGCCGGCGATCACCCGCGCGCGCGTCAGCGCCATGCGCTCCCAGGTCCAGGCCTGCGCGTCGTGATACCGGCAGAACCCGTCCAGGCTGGAGGCGATCGGCCCGGCATTGCCCGACGGGCGCAGGCGCATATCGACCTCGTAGAGATTGCCGTCGCCGGTCTGGGCCGACAGCGCATTGATCACACGCTGGCCGAGCCGCGCGAAATAGGTCGCCACCGACAGTGGCCGGGCGCCATCCGAGGCTTCGGCCGAGTCCGGCGCGCGATAGACGAAGATCAGGTCGAGATCCGACAGCACATTCATCTCGCGGCTGCCGAGTTTGCCGAGGCCGAGAATGACGAATTCGCCGCCGGGCACCTTGCCGTGGACGCGGGCGAATTCCGCCTCGACCCGCGGCAGCATCGACGCGATCACGATCTCGGCGACGAGGGTGAAATCGCGTCCCGCCCGCGGCCCGTCGATGCGCCGTTGCAGCAACTGAACACCGATCTGGAATTTACGGTCGTTGGCCCAACGCCTTGTCAGATCGAGCACATCCTGGAAATCCCGCGCGCCGCCGACCGAGAGGCCGAGATCGCGCGTCAGCTCGGCCGTGGCCGCCGCGGCATCGGCCGGCAGCGGGCCGTAGAAATCGTCGGAGAGCACCGCGTCGAGCAGCAGCGGCCGGCGCGCCAGTTGGACCGCCAGATGCGGCGCCTCGCCCATGATTTCTGCGACCAGACCGAACAGTTCAGGATGATGCTGGAACAGCGAGAAAAGCTGCACGCCGGCCGGCAGCCTTCCCAGAAATTCATCGAAGCGGAGGAAGGCGAAATCCGGATCGCCTGTGCCGCCCAGCACGCGCAACAGGCCGGGCACCAGTTCGGTCAGCAATTCGCGCGCGCGGGCGGAGCGTGTGGCGCGGATGCGGCCGTGATGCCAGCCGCGGATCGTGTCATCGAGCCGGGCCGGGTCCTTGAAACCCATCCGGCCGAGCGTCGCCAGGGTTTCCGGGTCGCTGTCCTTGCCGGTGAAGACCAGATTGCCCTCGGCCGACAAGGCGGGCGAATCGCGGAACAATTCGCCGAAATGCCGCTGCACGATCGTCAGTTCCGCGCCGAGCGCACGCGCGAACGGCGCGGTATCCCGATAGCCCAGAAACACCGCGAGCCGGCGCAGCGCCTCCGGCTCGACCGGAATCGAGTGCGTCTGATTGTCCTCGATCATCTGCAAGCGATGCTCGATCCGGCGCAGCACCCCATAGGCGCGGATCAGATCCCCGGCGACATCGGCTTCGATGCGGCCGGCGGCGACCAGCCCACGCAGGGTTTCGACCGTCTCGGCACTTCGCAAGGCCGGCGACCGGCCGCCCCAGATGAGCTGTTGAGTCTGGGCGAAGAACTCGATTTCGCGGATGCCGCCATGGCCGAGCTTGACGTTGTGGCCGGCGATGCTGGCGGCCGAGCCGCCATGGCGAGCATCGATCTGGCGCTTGATCGAATGGATGTCACGGATCGCGGCGAAATCCAGATGCTTGCGCCACAGGAACGGCGTGAGCGCCGCGAGAAAAGCACGGCCGGCCCCCAGATCGCCGGCCACCGGCCGCGCCTTGATCAGCGCCGCGCGCTCCCAATTCTGGCCGAGACTGCCGTAATAGCCTTCCGCGGCCGCGACCGAGACCGCGGGCGGGGTCGAGGCCGGATCGGGGCGCAGCCGCAGATCGGTGCGGAAGACATAGCCGTCAGCCGTGCGTTCTTCCATCACCCGAACCAGATCGCGTGCCAGCCGCGCCATCAGCGTCTGAACGCTGTCGCGGCCGAGATAGCGGATCTTGTCCGGGTCGAATAGAATGATGAGATCGATATCGCTTGAATAATTCAGCTCATGCGCGCCAAGTTTGCCCATGCCGAGGATGATGACGCCGCATTCGATCTCGGGTGCTTCAGGATGCGACAAAGCGATCTGGCCCCCGGCTGCCGCCTGGGCCAGCAAATGGCGCAAAGCGGCCGACAAGGCGGCATCGGCCAGCTTGCTCAGTGCACCTGTGACCCGGTTGAGCGGCCAGACCCCGCCGATATCGGCCAGAGCCACGATCAGCGCGGCGCGACGCTTAGTCACGCGCAACCGTGACATCAGCGTGGCACGGTGCAGATTTGCGTCTTCGGCGTTGAGCGTGCCGAGCAGTTCGGCCAAGGTGACGTCCGGGCCTCGATCGAACACCGACAGCACAACGCTCGGCTCCCTGAGCGTCAGGCGAGTCAGGAAGGGAGAGTTTCCGAAAATCGCGTCCAACCAGCGCCGTGCCGGCGGCAGCGCCTCGACCGCTTGCATCGCCCGGGCCAGCGCCGGATCTTCCGCACTCTGCGCGGCTTGCCGCCAGCGTTCCCATTCGATCCCAGCCTGGGCGGGATCGGCCGGCAACGGCAGCCCGTCCAGCGTCACAGCCGACACGAAAGTCAACGCGTGATCCATAAACCGCCTTCTCCCTGCCCGGCCGCCTCGCCAGAGGTATTGTGCGGTATTGCGTCCGGCAAGGCCGTGCGGTGAACGACACGGGAGACATGCAGGACTGGACAGCGCCCGATGACGATCTGGCGCCGCCCGAACCGCCGCCGCCGCCCCGGCGTCTGCGCCGGCGATTTCGTCCGCTCGTCTGGGCGCTGGAGGCGGCCGGTGCCGCGGTCGGGGCGATCCTGCTGGTCGGCGTATTGATTGCGAGCCGTCTCGAATTCGGGCCGATCGAGGTCGATTTCCTGACAACGGCGCTGGTCGATTTTGTGAATGCCGAAGCCCGGCCGCTGAGGGTGCAGATCGAACGGACCTCGCTCAGTTGGAGCGAGGGGCGCGCGACGATCGATGTGATCGGCTCCGGGCTGCGCGTGGCCGGCCCATCGGGCAGCGAGATCGTCTCGATTCCGAAACTTTCCCTGTCGGTCAGCCTGCGCGCGCTGATGACCGGTCGTTTCGCGGTATCACGCGTGGTGGCGGCCGGTCCCCAGCTTCGGCTGGTGCGGGCAAATTCCGGTGATTTCGGCATCGATCTTGGCGCCGAAGCGGTCAGCCCCGAGTCGGCTCTGGCCGAAATGCCGTCATTGCACGAGGTGTGGGACGCCTTTGCCAGCGCCCATGCCGACGATCGGACGCTGAGCTATCTCGATCGTTTTGCGATCACCCAGTCCGATATCGTGGTGGACGATCAGCAAGCGGGCATGTCGTGGCATGTCGGTGCCGGCGAGATCAATTTCATCCGCCGGCCGGATGGGCTGGATGCACGGCTCGCTGCGACAGTCGGGCTCGGCGCCAGCGAAGCGCGGTTTTCCGGCCGGCTGAACTATACGCGGCCGGGCGAGCGTCTCGGCTTTTCCGTGGACTGGGACAAATTCGATCTGTCACGGCTCACCGCCGTGCTTCCAGCACCTTACGCCGCCCACGCCGCACGATTGCGCCTGCCGATCGCCGGCCAGATCGAGGGCGAAATCGGGCTGGCCGACGGTACTCTCGGCACGCTGCATCTGCGCCTTGATGCCGGCGCCGGCATGGTTGCCGACCCGTTTTTCGTCGAGGGTCGGTTGGATCTGGCCGGGCTGACGCTTGATGCCGACTACCGGCCGGCGAATCATCGCCTGAAGCTCGGCATGCTGCTCGATCTGAACGGGCCGTCGGTCGATCTGAGCGGGACGATCGATCATCTGCCGGCCGATCCGCTGGCGCTGTTGACCGGCGACCGGGCGCCGCCGATGACTGCCGCGATGACCGTTCTCGTCCATGCCCTGCCGATCGACAGCCTCGGCACCTTGTGGCCGGCCGGGGTTGCA
The DNA here is from genome assembly GCA_034665905.1 of Aliidongia sp. Lineage (GTDB taxonomy): Bacteria > Pseudomonadota > Alphaproteobacteria > ATCC43930 > CGMCC-115725 > JAXDMU01. The sequence goes on from JAXDMU010000079.1 coordinate 5,332, forward strand.
TTCCATACGCGCGATTGGATCACCACGAATCTGTCGGTCGGATCGATCGAAGATCTGCATTCGAATTTGACGCTGACCATTGCGCCCGGCGCCGACCCGCCGATCGACATCGCCGATTTCGCCGGTACGATCACCGTGAAGGGGGCGAATGTCGTCTATATGGCCGGCTTGCCACGCGTCGAGGGGGTCGATGCGGCAATAACTCTGGGATCCCGGCGCCTCGGTTTCGACGTGACCTCCGGCCACCTCAAGGGGCTGGTGATTCCCCATGGCACCATCGTGATCGATGATTTCGACGCCCCGGTCGAGCGGGCGACCATCGATCTGGCACTCGCCGGGCCGGCCCAGGACGTGATGACCGTTCTCGATGCCAAGCGGCTGCAATATGGCCACGCGCTGGGCATCGATCCGCGCCAAGTCGCCGGTGCGGTCGATGGCCGGCTGCATTTCCGCTTTCCGCTCAAAAGCAATCTGTCGGTCGGCGAGATTGATTACGGTGCCACGGCACAGCTGACCGATCTGGCGCTCGGCCATGCGGCATTGGGCCGTGATCTCGCTGAAGGCGATTTCGCCCTGACGCTTGACCGGACCAGCCTGACCCTGGATGGCAAGGCACGGCTCGACGGGCTGGCGGGCACGATCGGTCTGAAGCGGCGCCTTTCCGGGTCGGTGGGGCGGCGGGCCGAGACCCATGTCAAGACCTGGTTCGACGAGGCTGCCCGCAAGCGCTTCGGCCTCGATCTGCTGCCCGACAATCTGCGTGGGCCGGTCGGCACCGATCTGGTCTATGCCGAGTTGGACGATCATCGCACGCAAGCCACCGTCTCGCTCGACCTGGCGGCCGCGACGCTGGCTGTGGACGAAGTCGGCTGGCACAAGCCGCCGGGCCAGCCGGCCCATGCCGATTTCACCGTCGATCTCATTGACGGCCATCCGACCCAACTCAAGGATCTCGTGCTGCACGGGCCGCGGCTTGAGATCAGGGGCGGGCTCGGGTTCGGCGCAGATGGCCGATTGACCGATGTCGTGGCACCAAAATTCCGGCTGGGTGAGACCGATGCCGCCTTGACGATCGGGCGCAGCGGCGATGTCTGGCGGGTCGGGCTGCACGGCCCGGTCGTCGATCTCGGCGAAATGCTGAAGCGGTTCAAGGCTCAACCCGCGACGCCGCATCAGGACACCGGGCCTAAGGTCGATCTCGATGTTGCGGCCGAACAGATCGTGCTTGGCCCGAACCGGGCGCTCGCCAACGCGCGGCTTACGGCGACCGTGGCCGACCATGGCCTCGCGCAGGCGAAAATCATCGCCAATATCGTCAAGGGCGGCAAGCTGGACTTCCGGCTCGACCCGGTCGATAGCGGTGGCGCCTTCGTTCTGAGCACTGACGATTTCGGCGCACTGCTGAGGGTGGCCGATGTCTCCAGCGATGTGGTTGGCGGCCGGTTGACCATTTCCGGCCGTTCCGTGCGCGAAGGCAACGGGCGCCGCTTTTCCGGCCACGCCGAAGGCAATGATTATCGCTTTACCGGTGCACCGTTCATGGTACGGCTGCTGTCGGTCGCCTCGCTCTCGTCGATCGAGACCATGCTGAATGGCGACGGCATTCCGTTCAACGCCCTGAAGGCCGACCTGTCGCTTCATGACGGCAACCTAAGTCTCAGCCACGCCCGCGCCTTTGGCGGCGCATTGGCGGTCAATGTCGAACGGGGCGATTTCGACTTCGCCGCCGGCCGCGTCGATCTCGACGGCACGCTGGTCCCGGCCTACATGTTGAACGGTGCGCTCGGCAACGTGCCGATCCTCGGCGATCTGCTGCTGGGCGGCGAAGGCCAGGGCCTGTTTGCCGTGAATTTTCGCTTGAGCGGCCAGATCGGCGATCCCGCCATCGCCGTCAATCCGCTAAGTACGTTCGCCCCCGGCTTTCTGCGCCGGATGTTCCTGTTCGACGCGCCGGGCCCGGCCCGCGAAGATCCGAAGAAATGAGTCGGGCCCGGCACGGGTGGCGCGCCTTTGCGATAAAGCGAGCTTTAATTAAATTGTCGATAACTAAATTGTCGCTATTTTAGGGTCGCCGTAGAAAGTTTTTGGTTTATTGCAATACCGGAGCGCCGCTGCTCCAAGCTGTAGGCAGTCGCACAAAATTTCTTTCAATGCTTGTTATTGGGGATTTCGATGGGCTGGCTGAACAATACGACGATCACCGCTCGGCAAATTGTGGGCTTC
>JAXDMU010000080.1:0-4563 GCA_034665905.1 Aliidongia sp.
CTGCCAGCGCCACGACCGGGACGACCGTTAGAACAAGTGTGGTGAAGAATGAACGTATCATCGAACTCCCCCTTTATGACAAAACGACGACATGACGGTATCTGTGTAGGACGCCTCATACAAGTACAATCATTGAGCGGTGAATCAGCGCCTCAAAGCCGAAGGTTCGGTCTTTTGAGCAATATATAGTTGAGCGCGCCAACGCGGTCGCCGCCGGACTCGGGGACCGAGCCGGACATGCCGACGCGAGAGATACGCCTCGTTTCATCGGGAACCGGGGAATCTCGTGAGATTGATGCGACCTGACCATCCGGCGTAAATCAGGGGATGACCGCCGATCCGACAAACGGCGCATGCTGAAGGGCCGGGGTGGAATTCGCCAGCAATAGCAGTGGCTCGACAGACCGCCCTCGCAACTTCAGCCAAAGCGTGCGGAACCGGCGTAAGCCGGCTCCGCACTTACCGGCTTACTGGTGCTTCTTCAGCTCCAGCCGGGCGATCTGGTCGCGATGCACCTCGTCCGGCCCGTCGGCGAGGCGCAGCGTGCGGGCATGGGCATAGGCCGAGGCGAGGCCGAAATCCTCGGACACGCCGCCGCCGCCATGGGCCTGGATCGCCCAGTCGATCACCTTGCATGAAATCGTCGGCGCCACGACCTTGATCATGGCGATTTCCGCGCGCGCCTGCTTGTTGCCGACCGTATCCATCATATAGGCCGCCTTGAGCGTCAGCAGCCGCGCCTGCTCGATCATCATCCGCGCTTCGGCGATGCGTTCCAGCGTGACGCCCTGCTCCGAGATTTTCTTGCCGAAGGCGGTGCGGGAGAGCACGCGCTTGCACAGCTTTTCCAGCGCCCGCTCGGCCACGCCGATCGTGCGCATGCAATGATGGATGCGCCCCGGCCCGAGCCGGCCTTGGGCGATTTCGAAGCCGCGGCCCTCGCCCAGCAGGATGTCGGCGGCCGGCACGCGGACATTGGAGAACACGACCTCGCCATGGCCGTGCGGCGCGTCGTCATAGCCGAACACGGGCAGCATGCGCTTGACCTCGACGCCGGGCGCGTCGCGCGCCACCAGAATCATCGATTGCTGGCGATGGCGGTCGGGATTGTCCTTGTCGGTCTTGCCCATCACGATCAGCACTTTGCAGCGCGGATCGCCGATGCCGGAGGTCCACCATTTGCGGCCATTGATGACATAATGATCGCCGTCGCGCCGGATATCGGTCTGGATGTTGGTCGCGTCCGACGAGGCAACATCGGGCTCGGTCATTGCGAAGGCCGAGCGGATCTCGCCGGCCAGCAGCGGCTTCAGCCAGCGCTCCTTGTGTTCGGCCGTGCCGTAACGCTCCAGCACTTCCATATTGCCGGTATCGGGGGCGGAACAGTTGAAGCTCTCGGGGCCGAGGCCGGAGCGGCCCATGATCTCGCACAGCGGGGCGTATTCGAGATTGGTCAGGCCGGCACCGCGCTCGCTTTCCGGCAGGAACAGATTCCACAAGCCGGCGGCCTTGGCCTTGGCCTTCAGTTCCTCGACCACTTTGGTCGGTTGCCAGCGATCACCCGCGGCGATCTCGTCGCGGAAGCGGGCTTCGTTGGGATAGACATGCTCGTCCATGAAGCCGGCGACGCGCGCCTGCAACTCCCTGACCTTGGGTGAAAAGGAAAAATCCATCGTTTCGCTCCCTCGATATTCGGCCCGTCGCCATTATCGGCAACCTTGTGTCGAATTGCAGCGTAGCAGAGCCCGCGGGCGAGCCGAAGTGCTGCATCGCTGTTGCCTTCATTCGGCATGAATGGCATTGTCCCGGCCCAGGATTTCGGGGCTCGGGGGAAAGATATAGTGCGTCGCGGCGGAATCTTCCGGCATCTGGTTGCGTCGATCCTGGTGCTGGCCGCACTGTGGACCTTGCCGGCGCAGGCCAAGTCCGACGAACTGACTCAGGCGGTCGAGGCCGTGCGCAATCGCACCGCCGTCAAGGCCGATATTCAGGTGATCGCGCGCAGTGCCCATGCCGGCAATGGTTCGGCATGCGAACTGGTCGCCTGGATGCTGGCGACCGGCACCATCGTGCCGCAGGACCGGCGCCTCGCCTTTAGCTGGTATATCGAGGCTTATCAGCGGGGGCTGCGGCAATCGCTGCGCGATGCGCGCATCGTGTTCGACCGGATGAATTTCGCCGAGCGGGCGAACATCGATTCGCGCCTCCTGGTGTTCCTCAAGGCCGATGCCCCGCCGCCCGGCGGTGCCGTGCCGGCCCGGCCGGACAGCCTGACCGCCCAGACCGTGCGCGAAGTGGTTCGCGAGGAAGCGGCGCGTGCACGGTTTCCGGAGCAACTGGCCGAAGCCGTGGCTTACGTCGAATCGCGCTTCACGCCCAACGCCGTCAGCCCCAAGGGTGCGCGCGGCGTGATGCAGATCATGCCGGCGACCGCGGCCGGATTCAGCACCGATGCCGATGCGCTGTTCGATATCCGCACCAATGTCCGCCTGGGCATCAAGTACCTGTCTTTGCTGGTCGATCAATATGGCAGCGTCGACAAGGCGCTGGCCAATTACGTCGGCGGCACGGCGGCCGGGGCGGCCTATCCCTTCGTCACCGACGAGGTCAGATCGTATGTCGATGACGTACTGACCCAGCAGGCGCGCTATCGGCAGGAGCCGTTGCCCGGCCCGCGCGCGGCACCCTCTGGCATGACAACCATGCGTTAATCCGGGTTCGAAAACGCCCGACCCGGCCCCAAGCTGGAGCCGTTCTCCGCCGATAAAGGAACGCCCCGGTGACCGAGGCCACGGCCCTGCCGCCCGTCTCCCCCCGACAGCGCCGGCTGGTCTTCGCCGGGCTGCTGCTGGCGCTCACGCTGGCGGCCCTTGATCAGAACATCGTCGGCACCGCCCTGCCGCGTATCGTCGGCGATCTGGGCGGCCTTGCGCATTTGTCGTGGGTCGTAACGGCGTTCCTGCTGACCTCGACCGCGACCACACCGCTTTACGGCAAGCTCAGCGACATGAAGGGACGCAAGCCGCTGTTCTTCGTCGCGATCATGCTGTTCCTGATCGGCTCGGCGCTGTGCGGCATGGCCCAGAGCATGACGCAGTTGATCTTGTTTCGCGGCCTGCAAGGGCTGGGCGCGGGCGGGCTCTTCACCCTGTCGCAGACCACGGTCGGCGATCTGGTCGCCCCGCGCGAGCGCGGGCGGTATCAGGGGCTGTTCGCCGGGGTCTTCGCCATCGCCAGCGTCGCCGGCCCGCTGCTCGGCGGCTTCATCACCGATGCGCTGTCCTGGCGCTGGATCTTCTATGTCAATCTGCCGATCGGTGCCGCAGCGATCGGGCTGATCGCGATCGGGCTGCACCACCGCGTGCCGCCGGTGCGCCACCGGATCGATTATCTGGGCGCCATGCTGCTGACCGCCGCGACCAGTACGACGCTGTTGTTTTTGAGCTGGGGCGGTACGGTCTATCCCTGGTCCTCGCCGCAAATCGCCGCCCTCGGCATGGCGGTGCCCCTGCTGTTCGGCCTGCTGATCTGGTGCGAGCGGCGCGCGCAGGAGCCGATGCTGCCGCCCTATCTCTTCACCAACCGGATCTTCGTCATTGCAGCCGCGGTCACCAGCCTGACCGCAATGGCGCTGATCGGCGCCAATGTCTTCCTGCCCTTGTATTTCCAGTTGGTCGAAGGCGCCTCGCCCTCTTCGGCCGGGCTTCAGATCGCGCCGCTGATGGGCGGGCTCATCGTCACCTCGATGATCGGCGGCCGGCTGGTCTCGACCACCGGCCGCTACAAGATCTTCGCCGTGTCCGGCCTCGCCCTCGCCACCGCCGCCTATGGCGCAATGACCTATATCGCGCTCTGCGGCACCAGCCCGATCCTGATGGAGCCGGCGCTGGCCCTGCTCGGCGCCGGCATCGGTCTGGTCATGCCGAATCTGACGACCGCCATTCAAAACGCGGTGACGCGGGCGCATCTGGGCGTCGCGACTTCGACCAACGGGTTTTTCCGGGCGCTGGGCGGTTCGTTCGGCGTCGGCGTCTCGGGCGCGCTGATGACCGGCCGGCTTCAGGTGCTGCTGCCGGCGGACTGGGTCCATAGCGGCACCGGCGGGCGATCAGTGCTCGAAGGCAGCGTCGCCCAGATCGCCGCCTTGCCAATGGCCGAGCATGCCGCGATCATCGAGGCCTATCGCCACGCCATCGGCAGCACGTTTCTGGCCGGCGGTGCAGTAGCGGCCTTCGCGTTTTTGGTCGTGCTGTTTCTGCCGGAACGGCCATTGAGCGAGACCGTGCCGGCGCGGGCGGGTGATTAGCGGCCAATTGGCGAAATTTCGTATTGTTTGCGCCAATCGGCGGCGCCCTATATGATCGCCCCAACGGAAGGGAGATTTTCGGTGACCAACGCGGATTTTTCGAACCCGATCCCGCGCCGGGCGCCGGCCGGGACACGGGGCACCGTTACCGAAGAAGAAGCGCGCGCCATGCTGCGCGCCTCACTGAACCTGCTCGACAAATGGGATCTGCGCAAAGGCCAGAAGCTCGTTCTGCTCGGCCGCCCGAGCGAGCGGAC
>JAXDMU010000081.1:0-7353 GCA_034665905.1 Aliidongia sp.
CGTGCTGCTGCCGAAATGGTTCCCGTTTCATCTGACCAAGGTTTCGTACTGGTCGCGCACGGTCATGGTGCCACTGCTGATTCTGATGTCCGAGAAGCCGCAGGCGAAAAACCCGCGCCGCATCGACATCGCCGAATTGTTCGAGACGCCGCCCTTTGTGGAGCGGCGCTACATGCACGGGGCGACCAAGAATTTCTGGGCGACGGCGTTCCGCTGGCTCGATCACGGCTTGCGCTTCGTCGAACCGGCCTTTTCTCGCAGCTTGCGGCGGCGGGCGATCGCGAGGGCCGTGGATTTCATGGAAGAGCGGCTGAACGGCCTCGATGGGCTCGGTGCGATTTTCCCGGCCATGGCGAATGCGGTCATGGCGATGGAATGCCTGGGTTATGCCAAGGACGATCCGCGGCTGGTGACCGCCAAGGAATCGCTGGCGCGCCTCGTGATCGAAGATGACGACAAGGACGTTTATGTCCAGCCCTGCGTCTCGCCGGTCTGGGACACCGGGCTAGCCGCCCACGCCATGCTCGAAGTCAGCGAGGTCCGCAATGGCGGCCAGGCCTCGCCCACGGCCAAGCGCGCGGCGGCGGCGGCCAATGACTGGCTGGTCTCCAAGCAGGAACTCGATCTGGTCGGCGACTGGGCAGATAACCGGCCGGGCGTACGGCCGGGCGGCTGGGCCTTTCAATATGGCAACGCACATTACCCCGATGTCGATGATACGGCCGCGGTGGTCATGGCGATCGATCGTTCGGCCGATCCGGCCCATCGCGAGAATATCGATCGCGCGGTCGAATGGGTCATCGGCATGCAGAGCAAGAATGGCGGCTGGGGCGCGTTCGATGCCGATAATGAACATTACTATCTGAACTACATTCCGTTCGCCGATCACGGCGCATTGCTCGACCCGCCGACCGCGGATGTCAGTGCGCGCTGCGTCTCGATGCTGGCACAGATCGGCATGAAGCGCGGCAATCCCGTGCTCGACCGCGGCATCGCCTATCTTTGGGCCGAACAGGAGGCGGACGGCTCCTGGTACGGGCGCTGGGGGACCAACTATATCTATGGCACCTGGTCGGTCCTGTGCGCGCTCAATGCGGCGGGCGAAAATCTGCAACAGCCGGGCTTCCGCAAGGCGGTCGATTACCTCGTCTCGACGCAGCGTGCCGATGGCGGCTGGGGCGAGGACGGCATCAGCTATTATGACGACCATCACGGCGAGGCGCCCAATTCGACCGCCTCGCAAACCGCCTGGGCCGTGCTCGGGCTGATGGCGGCGGGCGAAGTCGATCATCCGGCGGTGGCGCGGGGCATCGATTTCCTGATGCGGACGCGCCAGGAAACCGGGCTGTGGCATGAAGATACCTTCACGGCCGTCGGTTTTCCGCGCGTCTTCTATCTGCGCTACCATGGCTACCGCGCCTATTTCCCGTTGATGGCGCTGGCCCGCTACCGCAACCTTTCGACCGGCAATTCCAAGCTGGTCATGCACGGCATGTGAGCCGAACGACGCCGCATCTCGGCATCCTGGCGGGCCTCCGATCGGAGGCCCGTTGCGTTCTGCCCCATCTGCCGCCCGATGAGGAATTGCTGGCTTCGATCGCGCTCAGTGGCGCGCGGCGGGCCGGTGCCGAGGTCGCCTGCGCCAGGCTGATCGCGGCCGGCGCCACGCATCTTCTGAGCTTCGGCCTCGCCGGCGGTCTCGATCCGGCATTGCCGGCCGGCACGCTGCTGCTGCCGGATCGGCTGCGCCTGCCTGACGGCAGCGACTGCGCGGCCGACGCGGCTTGGCACGCGCGCCTGACCGAGATATTCCATGATCGGCAGCCCGTGGTCGGGCAGCATCTGGGCGCCGACCTCGCGATCGCCTCATGTGCCGAGAAGGCAACCCTCTTCGCCGGCACCTCCGCACTGGCCGTCGATATGGAAAGCCACATCCTGGCCTCCGCCGCGGCCGAAGCGGGCCTGCCCTTCGCCATGATCCGCGTCATCTGCGACGCCGCCGACGAGACGTTGCCGCCCGCCGCGCTCAAGGGTGTGAAGCCGGACGGCTCGACCGATATACTGGGCGTGTTGGGATCGCTGCTGCGCCGGCCCGGCCAGATCGCCGCCTTGCGCCGGTTGGCGCGCGCTGCCGGTGCGGCGGAACGGGTGCTCGCCTTGTGCGGCAGCCGGATCGCCCTCATCGGGATCGGCTTGCCCTAAAGCCGGGGCAGAATCGAGAAGTGGAAACTAGCGCCATGACAGACGATCGCACCCTGCCCTATTTCGAGGAAGCGCACTCGGCCGAAACCGTCAACGCCCGCATCGGGCCGCAGACCGATCCGCGTCTGGCCCAGATCATGACGATCCTCGTCAAGCATCTCCACACGGCGGTGAAAGAGATCGAACCGACCCACGACGAATGGCTCCAGGCGATTCGGTTTCTGACCGACACCGGGCACAAATGCACCGAATGGCGCCAGGAGTTCATTCTGCTGTCGGACACGCTCGGCGTTTCCATGCTGGTCGATGCGATCAACGAGCGCCGGCCGTCCGGTGCCACGGAAAACACCATCCTCGGCCCGTTCTATCTGCCGAACGCACCCAAATACCACAACGGTGCCGATATCTGCCTCGACGGGAAGGGCGAACCCCTGGTCGTGCACGGCCAAATCCGCGACCTCGACGGCACGCCGGTGCCCGGCGCCTCGATCGATGTCTGGCAGAGCAATAATGACGGCTTTTACGATGTGCAGCAGAAGGGCGTTCAGCCCGACTGGAATCTGCGCGGCGTCTTCACCGCTGATGCCGAGGGTCGCTATTGGTTCCGGTCGGCCAAGCCCCATCACTACGCAATCCCGGCCGATGGCCCGGTCGGGCAGATGCTGAAGGCGCTGGGGCGACACCCGAATCGCGCGGCCCATCTGCATTTCATCGTCACGGCACCGGGTTACGCGCCGATCGTCACGCATATCTTTGTGCCCGACTGCCCGTATCTGGCCGAGGATGCGGTATTCGGCGTCAAGCACTCGCTGATCGCCGATTTCATCCGGATCGACGATCCGGTCGAGGCGCGCGAACGGGGCGTTGCCGCCCCCTTCTGGTCGGTGGAATGGAATTTCACGCTGGCGCCCGCCATCGAGGGCGCCGGCCGGACGCTTTTCGCGGCATGACGCCTTAATGCGGGAGCTGCCTTCAATTCCCACCGATAGCGGCGTAGAATTGCGGGCACACAGCCCGAGGATTTGCCCGCCATGGACGACCAGACCCGCACCGAATTGGAAGCCGCCGCCTTTCGCCGCCTCGTGCAGCACCTGCGCGAGCGTACCGAGGTGCAGAATATCGATCTGATGAGCCTGGCCGGCTTCTGCCGGAACTGCCTGTCGCGCTGGTATCGCGAAGCCGCCGAGGCGCAGGGCGTGCCGTTGAGCGACGCCGCAGCACGGGAGGCCGTCTACGGCATGCCTTACGACCAGTGGAAAGCGGCTTATCAAAAGGACGCGACCCCCGTGCAGCAAGCGGGATTCGACGCGGCCCATCCCAGGAACTGAATGAACGGTCGCGCGGCGTGCGACGATGGACAGCGCCGCCTTCCTCGCCCTATAACGTGCACATCATGCCAAGAATCGATTTTCGCAAAATGCACGGGCTGGGCAACGATTTCGTGGTGCTTGATGCCCGCGATCGGGTCATTCCGATCTCGACGAAGGTGACGCGGGCGATCGGCGATCGCCATACCGGCGTCGGCTTCGATCAGTTGATCGTCATGGAGCGGCCGCGCGATCCTGCGGCGTCCGTCCTCATGCGCATCTTCAATGCCGATGGCAGCGAGGCCGGGGCCTGCGGCAACGCCACGCGCTGTGTCGCAGCGCTGATCATGGACGAAACCGGCGCCAGCCGGATCGGGGTCGAGACGGTCTGCGGCGTATTGCCCGCCAACGCTGCCGAGGGCGGACTTATCACCGTCGATATGGGGCCGGCGCGCCTGCGCTGGCGCGACATTCCGCTGGCCCATGCGTCCGATACGCTCAGCGTGTCGGTCGGCATCGAGGAACTGGGTGACGCCAGTTGCACCAGCATGGGAAACCCGCACGCCACCTTCTTCGTACCCGATGCCGATGCAGTCGATTTGGCCCGACTGGGTCCGCCGCTCGAAACCCATCCAATCTTCCCCGACCGTGCCAATATCGGCATCGCCAGCCTGCTCGCGCCCGACCGGCTGCGGCTGCGCGTCTGGGAGCGCGGGGCTGGGCTTACGCTCGCCTGCGGCTCGGGCGCCTGTGCCGCCTTGGTCTCGGCGGCGCGGCGCGGCCTGACCGGGCGCACCGCCGAGATTGTCATGGAGCGTGGCTCGCTTACCATTAGCTGGGTGGAAAACGGGCACGTGCTGATGACCGGCCCGGCGAGCACGAGCTTCACCGGCACGATCGATCTGCCTTGATGGCCGGCCTCGATGTTCTCAGTTTCGGCTGCCGTCTCAATCTCTATGAGTCCGAGGTGATGCGCGGCCTCGCCCAGCGGGCTGGGCTGGACGACGCAATCATTGTCAACACCTGCGCGGTCACGGCCGAGGCCGAGCGCCAGGGCCGTCAGGCGATCCGCCGCGCCCATCGCGAGCGGCCGGGCGCGCAGATCATCGTCACCGGCTGCGCCGCCCAGCTTCACCCGGAAACCTTCGCAGCAATGCCCGAAGTGGCGCGCGTGCTGGGCAATGGCGACAAACTGAAGCCGGAAAACTGGATTTCGGGCGAGCGGGTCGTCGTCGGCGACGTCATGACGCTGGCCGAAACGGCATCGCATCTGCTTGATGGCTTCGCCGAGAACACCCGCGGCTTCCTGCAAATGCAGCAAGGCTGCGATCATCGCTGCACCTTCTGCATCATCCCGCTGGCGCGCGGCAACAACCGCTCGGTCCCGCTCGGCGAACTGGTCGCGGCGGCGCGGCACCTGCTGGCACATGGTCATCGCGAAATCGTGCTGACCGGCGTCGATCTGACCGGCTACGGCGCCGATCTGCCGGGCAAGCCGCGGCTGGGTCAGGCGCTGCGCCGGCTGCTGGCGCTGCTGCCCGATTTGCCGCGCCTGCGCCTGTCATCGCTCGATCCGGCGGAAATCGACGAGGATCTCTGGCACCTCATCGCCACCGAACCGAGGCTGATGCCGCATCTGCATTTCTCGGCACAGTCGGGCGACGATCTGATCCTGAAGCGCATGAAACGGCGCCACCTCTGTGCCGACATCGTTCGGGCCGCCGAGCGCGCACGGGCCTTGCGCAGCGACATCGTGCTCGGCGCCGATCTCATCGCCGGCTTTCCGACCGAGACCGAGGCGCAGTTCGAGCGGAGCCTCGATCTGATCGAGACCGCCAATCTCATCTGGCTGCATGTCTTTCCCTATTCGCCGCGACCGGGTACGCCCGCCGCCCGCATGCCGCAAGTGCCGGGCTCCGCGATCAAGGCGCGCGCGGCCCGGCTGCGCGCGGCCGGTCAGGCCGCCGCGCAGCACTTCCTTGAGGCGCAGATTGGCCGGCGGCTCGACATTCTGATGGAACGCGGCGGCACCGGCCGCACGGCGCACTACGCCCCGGTGCGCCCCGACCGCCCGGTCGAGGCAGGCACTCTCGTGCCCGTAACAATCACCGGGCTGGAAAATTCGATCTTGAGAGGAGAAATCGGGTGAGCGAAGGATCGTGGCTGCAAAGGCTGAAGCGGGGTCTGAGCCGGTCCTCCTCGAAACTGGGCGAGGGCATTACCGGCATCTTCACCCGGCGCCGGCTCGATGACGCGACACTCAACGAGTTGGAAGAATTGCTGATCTCGGCCGATATGGGCACCGGCATCGCCGCCGAGGTCACGGCCAATCTGCGCCGCACAAAGTTCGGCCAGGAGGTCTCGCCCGACGAGGTGCGAGCCGCGCTGGCCGATTGCATCCTGGAACTGATCGAACCGATCGCCAAACCGCTCAAGCTCGACCCCTCGAAGCGCCCCCACGTCGTGCTGGTCATCGGCGTCAATGGCAGCGGCAAGACCACCACGATCGGCAAACTCGCCCGGCAATATCGCGACACCGGGCTGAAGGTGCATCTGGCGGCCGGCGACACCTTTCGCGCCGCCGCGGTCGAGCAGCTGAAAATCTGGGCCGAGCGCACCGGCTGCAAGATAACGACACGACCCCCCGGAGCCGACGCCGCCGGGCTGGCGCTCGACGCGCTCAACGACGCCAGGGCGGACGGCGCCGATCTCTTGCTGATCGACACGGCCGGGCGGCTGCAAAACCGCACCGATCTCATGGGTGAGCTACAAAAGATCGGGCGTGTGCTGAAAAAGGCCGATCCCACGGCGCCGCACACCGTGCTGCTGATCCTCGACGCGACGATCGGTCAGAACGCCCATGCCCAGGCCGAGATTTTCCGCGATATGGCCGGCGTGACTGGGTTGGTTATGACCAAGCTCGACGGCACCGCGCGCGGCGGCGTGCTGGTCAGCCTCGCCGAGAAATACGGCATTCCGGTGCATTTTATCGGAGTCGGCGAAACCGCCGAGGATCTGCGCCCATTCGACGCGCGCAGCTTTGCCCGCAGTCTGGTCGGGCTGGAAAATTGAAGGCGCCGCTCAGGCTTTGATATCGACCAACCGGCCGCGCCCGCCAACCGGGGCGCCGCGCGGTGTGCTGCCCGAGGATTTGCCGAAGCCCCCGGCGCCATCCTGCTTGGAGGCACTGGTCACCGCCGTTGGCGGCACGGCCACTTGCGCCCGCGCCTGAACCTGCACCACGGTCTGCGTATCGAGCCGCGGCGGCGTGGTCTGCAACGGTGGGGCGGTAGTCGGCGAAATCGACATGCGGTTCCTCTAAAACGCTAGCGACCTTACCACTGGTCATATGAGAACGCGAGTCGTGTTTGAGAAGGGCGTTCGAATGACGAAACGCCCGATTCTTCCTGCACCGGAATTTGCCCCGCGGAATTCCGTGTCACCGGTCGGAAGAGCGCCTACAATCGACCCGATCCAAGCCTGTCGGAGCAAGCCGCACCATGCAGAAGATCATTCCCGTCGCGTCCTGTGATTTCATCGTGTTCGGCGGTACCGGCGATCTGTCGATGCGCAAGCTTCTGCCGTCGCTCTATTTTCGCGACCGTGACCTGCAACTGACGGACGATTCCCGCATCATACTGGCGTCGCGCACCGACCTGACGACGGCCGATATCGGGGTACGGGTCCGCGAGGCGCTGGAGACCTACATCCCGGCCGACGCGCTCGGCGCCGATGTCTGGGACCGCTTCGTGCAGCGTTTGAGCTATGTCGCGCTCGACGCCACGGCCGAGCGCGGCTGGGATGGGCTGCAAGCGCTGCTCGGGTCCAGAAACGAGACGATCCG
>JAXDMU010000082.1:0-2998 GCA_034665905.1 Aliidongia sp.
GGTCGAACTGTGGCAGCCGATCAAGCCGGAGGCCCGCTGAGACCCCCACAAGACGCCAACGGCGCACCAGGAAGAAGGGCGCTTCATGGCGATCGATAGGGATCAAGGACACATAGCGGCACAGCTCCACCCCAAGGCGCCAATAATCGTCGTTCGACTGGACGGGGTTGGCGATTGTGTGCTTTCCGCAGGATTCTTTGTCGGGCTGCGGGATCTGTTTCCTGACGCGCATATAACGGCGCTGTTTCGCGAGGACACGGCGCCGCTCTATGAAGCGAGCGGTCTTTTCGATGTGATCTGGAAAGTTTCGGCAATGGACGGCCGATTGGACGGCTTTCCTTCGCAGAGCTATGACTTGGCCATCTGCCCGCGTTGGGACATCGATTATTGGAGCGCGCGCCAACTTATCTTGCGCTCCAACGCTCCGATCCGCATCGGTTTCGATCGCCCCGGGTATCGTCACGACGACGCACGTGATGGCCGCGCTGATCGGTTTTTTACCGATATCGTCCTGACCGAAAGCGCACGGCACGAAGCGCTCAAGGGGCACGATCTGCTGCGGTTTCTCGGCGCTGTGACGGAACCGTCGTTGCCCCGGCTGTTCATCCCGGATGCCGCGCGGATAGCGGCACGGCGCTTTCAGCGCCGATTCTCGTTGCAACGATATGCCGTGCTGGGCATCTCGGCCGGTCTCCCCAACCGGGTTTGGCCGGTCGAGAATTTCCTGCCGGTCATCGACGAAATGGCCCAATCGGGTCTGCAATGCGTCGTCGTCGGCGGCGCGGATGCTGAAATGCCCGGCCGTTGGCTGCGGGAGATGCGCTCGGATTCGGTGATCTCCGGCGCAGGACCGTTGAAGATCATGGAATCAGCCGCCGTGATCGCTGATGCAGCACTCTATGTCGGCATGGATTCCGGGCCGATGCATATGGCTGCGGCCAGCGGTGTGCCGGTCGTCGAAATTTCCTGCCACCCGCTTATGGGCAGTATCGACCACCACAATTCACCGAAGCGTTTCGGCCCTTTTGCGACACCGCACCGCGTGGTGCGTCCCACTCGTCCGGCCCGACCGATGGGGTTGGACGAGCCTTGTATTTATGGGTGTCATCGGTTGAACATAAGTCACTGCATCGCGTTGGTAACGGAACGCGAGGTTCTGGGTGCGATCAGGTCTTTGCAAACCGAATTGGCCGGTAGCGCTGGAGAATGCCGGGAGCGGGATGGATGATGCATGTCCACATCGGCCATATGTTTTTCGGTGCCGGCAATATCGGTGACGATCTCATGCTGGGCGGATTTGTCCGGGCGATCGGCGCCGACCGTTCCGGGTTGCGGCTCACTTGCGCCACCGCTTTCGACGTCGCATCCCAGCGCCGCCGCTTCCCGCAGATCGAGTGGCATGCTTATGATCCTTCGACCCGAACCGCACTGATTGCCGCCTGTGACGCTTGGGTCGGTCTCGGCGGGTCGGTGTTACAGCCGTCAGAAGATGCCTGGCTGTTGTCCGATCACGCGGCGCAGCTTGAACTGTGCCGTCGGGCCGGCAAGCCGGTGTTCTTTCTCGGTTGCGGTATCGATTTCCGCCCCGATGCGGCGCGGCCGGAAATTCGCCTGCTGCTTGATTCCGCCCGGTGGATCTGGACGCGCGACGGGATATCGGATCAAGCGTTGCGCCGGATGGGCTTCCCCCGCACGACCCATGCCGCCGACCTGTCTCATGTCGCCTTGGCCGAGTTGCCGAAGCTTCCGTCCGAGACCGGACATGCCGGATTCGTGTGCATTCTCCCGCTGGCGGAACAGCACAAGATCGGCCAGATGGCCGAGTTGCTGCGCGGAACCACCGCAGACGGCCATCATTTACGTTGGCTGGTTCAGGAGATCCGGGAATTGCCCGGTTCCGAGGAAGTCATTCTGGCGCGTTTGCCGCCCGATCTGCGCCTCGCACTCGATGAGCGCCGGCCGGATTACGCCCATGACACGCTGGCAGAACTCGTGGCCCACTGGGGACGACCGGAATTCCTGTTCTCAACTCGCTTCCATGGCGTAATCATCGGCGCCTGGTCCGGTTGCCGTGTTGTTGCCTATGCGCGCGAACAGAAGGTCGCCGGTATCGCCGAGGATCTCGGTGTGGAGTGCCTGACGACGCTACCCGATCCGGGGGCGCTGGCTGAGGCTTTTACCCGAGCGCGCCCGGTTGCTGCCGGGGTCTTGGCGAAAGCCGCCGAACGGGCACGCGCGGCCTGTGCCGATTTTCTTGCCGCGGTTCAGGGCGGCGGTATCGTCAACGTCACAAATCCGAGAGGTGGTAAGACAATGCCGTACGCTTCGTCTCCCTCCGTCGAACGCTTCAACGCCGATGGGGCGGTGCCCGCGACGATTGACCAGATCCCGCTCGGGCTCAAACGCGGCGAGATCTTTGTCGTGCGCCAATGCCTGCAAGCCGCCGGTATGTTCGACAAGCTGCGCACCATGGTGCTCGATTCGATCGAGGCGATTGCCGGACCGGAAGCGAGAAGCCAGACCGTTGCGCAAGGCTTGCGCCGGCTGCATGAAATCGTACCGCTCGAAGCCTTGATGGCGCTGAATCCGGTGATGGCGCAGGGTGCGCGCCGCCTGGCTGCGGAGATGGTCGAGTCGATAGCGCAGTCGCTGCTTGGTCTGGGTTCGGATGTCCATTTTGAGGATGGGCCCAATGTCCGCATCTTCTGCCCGCATGATTTCATCACCGAACATCGAGCAGCATTCGAGGCGTTTCGTCGCCAACGGGGCGGCGGGCGGCTGACGCTGCACGGGCCGCACCAGGATGACCGCCATTTCCATCCCGTCGGCGCCATCAATGTCTGGTGCGCGATCGATCGGGTCGAGGTCGGCAACGGCATGTCGGTCTATCCCGATTTCTATGGCCATTTCCTTCCTTTCAACCCGGATGACGGCAATATTCGGCCCGACCAGTATCTCGGTCGCCCGATCACCATGGCGCTCGATCCGGGCGATGCGT
>JAXDMU010000083.1:0-15414 GCA_034665905.1 Aliidongia sp.
TTTGCGTTTGCCCAGCACCAGGCACGCCACCAGCCCGGCGATGCCGGCATTGATGTGAACCACCGTGCCGCCAGCGAAATCGAGCACGCCGGCGTCGTTCAGGTACCCCCCCGGCCCCCAGACCCAAAGAGCGATCGGCGCATAGACCAGCAGGCTCCAGGCCGCCGTGAACCACATCAAGGCCGAGAATTTCATGCGATCGGCAAAGGCACCGGCAATCAGCGCCGGGCTGATGATCGCAAAGGTCATCTGGAAACACATATAGACCGATTCCGGGATCGTCGCGGCCAACGGGCTGATCGCGGCCAGATCCATGCCGTTCAGCATCATCCGGTCGAACCCGCCCAAATACGGCGTCGGCCCCGCGGTGAAGGCCCAGCTATATCCCACGATCATCCACAGGATCGTGACGAGGCAGGTGATGGCGAAGCTCTGCATCACCGTGGCCAGCACGTTCTTCTTGCGGACCATCCCGCCGTAAAACAGTGCCAGCCCCGGAATCGTCATCATCAGGACCAGTGCGGTCGAGATCAACATCCAGGCGGTATCGCCGCTGTCGATCTTGGGGGCCGGATCGTCGGCCAAGGCCTTTCCCGCGACGGCCAGAAACGCTGCGCAGGCCGAAACGGCCGCAGCGATCCTCCGCGTTTTCGCCTGTCCATGCTTCAAGATCTGTACGCTCCCGGCAAGTGGTTCTTAAGTTTCCGCAACAAGAATCGTGCCAACCGGAATCGCCGCGATGTGGGGGCGATTTGCGTGGATTTTGCGCCGAACCGAACCGGGCTGCCCACAATTTCAGCACCATCCGGGAAACCTGGACAAGCTTCGGCCCCGAAGGCAAGGTGCCTGCCATGGTAACGCACGCCCTCTCTCCAGCGGCCACCGGCCCGCTTGATGCCGATATCGTCGTAATCGGCGGCGGGCTGGCCGGTCTGCCGTTCGCCATCGCCTGCGCGGGCGCTCATCTGCGCGTCGTCGTGATCGATCGCGAGCCGCCGGCCGGCCAACTGGCCGAGCCGTTCGACGGCCGCAGTTCCGCCATCGCCTATGGCTCGCGCCGCGTGCTGGACGGACTCGGCATCTGGCCGTTTGTCGAGGCCGAGGCACAGCCAATCCTGGATATCCGCGTGGCCGACCAGGGCTCGCCGCTGTTTTTGCATTACGACCACCGCGAGGTCGGCGACCAACCGTTCGGCTGGATCGTCGAGAACCGCGTGCTGCGCCGGGCGATGTTCCGGCGCATGGCGGATCTGAGCGAGCTTACCCATTTGGCCCCGGCGGAGCCGATCCGAGTCGATCGAGGCGCTGACGGCGCCGAGGTCGAACTGGCCGATGGCCGCACGATCCGGGCGCGGCTCGTGGTCGGGGCCGATGGTCGCAATTCGCCGCTGCGTCAGGCCGCCGGCATCCGGACCTTCGGCACCGATTTTCGCCAGCATGCGATCAGCGGCACGGTCAGCCACGAAAAGCCGCATCACGGCGTCGCGGTCGAGCATTTCCTGCCGTCCGGCCCCTTCGCTATCCTGCCGATGACCGGCAATCGCTCGTCGATCGTCTGGACCGAGCGGGCGGCGTTGGCGCCGGCCATGATGCGGCTCGATAAGGCGGATTTCGATCGCGAGGTGAGCCACCGCTTCGGCGATTTCCTGGGAGCGGTCGAATGGAGCGGGCCGCGCTGGTGCTACCCGCTGCACAGCCTTTCGGCCGAGCGGGTGATCGACCGGCGTCTGGCGCTGATCGGCGATGCCGCCCATGTCATTCACCCGATCGCCGGCCAGGGGCTCAATCTCGGGATTCGCGACGTGGCCGCGCTGGCCGAACTGGTCGTCGATGCCCACCGCCTCGGTCTCGATCCCGGTGCGGCCGATGTGCTGGAGCGCTATCAGCGCTGGCGGCGGGTCGATACGCTGGCGCTGACCGCGGTGACCGATGGGCTCAACCGCCTGTTCTCGAACGATGTCGGGCCGATCCGGTTCGCGCGTGACCTGGGTCTCGCCCTGGTGCAGCGCACGCCGCCGCTGAAGCGGCTGCTCATGCGCCATGCCATGGGCGTGCTGGGCACGCTGCCGCGGCTGGTGCGGGGCGAGACGCTTTAGCCGCCCAGCACCGCGCGGGTCGCCGCGATCACCTCGTCCACGGCCGCGTCATCGAGTTGCGGATACATTGGCAGACTCAGCACCTCGCGCGCCGCCTGTTCCGAGACCGCGAGGCCGGAAGGGCCGGTTTGCAGCCGTCCGGCATAGGCCGGCTGCAAATGCACCGGCACAGGATAATGGATATTGGTGCCGATGCCGCGCGCCCCGAGCGCCTGCTGCAATGCATCGCGGTTGGTGCTGCGGACGACATATTGATGCCAGACCGGCATCGTGTCCGGACGACGGGGCGGCAATTCGATCGGCAGCCCGGCAAGCCCGCGGTCATAGGCGGCGGCGATCGCCTCGCGCCGGGCATTTTCGGCGGCGAGACGCGGCAGGCGCACGCGCAGGATCGCCGCCTGGATCTCGTCGAGCCGGCTGTTCATGCCCGTGATGGCGCTGACATAGCGCTCGCGCCAGCCATATTCCCGCAAGCTGCGCAGCGTCCGGGCCAGTTCGGCATCCGAGGTCGCGACCGCGCCGCCATCGCCAAAGCCGCCCAGATTCTTCGTCGGGTAAAAACTGAAGCAGGCGATGTCACCGAAGCTGCCGGCCGGCTTGCCACCGAGAATCGCGCCCTGGGCCTGGGCACAATCCTCGACCAGTCTGGCACCGTGGCGCCGGGCGATCGCCGAAATCGCCGGAAGATCGGCCATCTGGCCGTAGAGATGCACCGGAATGACCGCCTTGATCCCCGGCACGGCGTCGAAACAGCGCTGAAGCTCGGCCGGGTCGAGGGTGCAGTAGAGCGGTTCGATATCGATCAGCACCGGCTCGGCACCGGCCAACTCGATCGCGGCGACGGTGGCGACTGCCGTATGAGAGACGGTGGCGACCCGATCGCCCGGCCCGATCCCCAGCGCCCTCAGCGCCAGCACCAGCGCATCGGTGCCGTTGGCGACACCAACGGCGTGGCCGAGCCCTAGTGCCGCGGCGAATTCCGTTTCGAACCCGCCGACTTCCTGGCCCAATATGTACCAGCCGCTGCCCAGCACCCGCGCCACCGCGGCATCGATCTCGGGCTTGAGGGCGCGATAGGCCGCCCCCGGATCCATCTGCGGGATCGCCATGATTCGTCGATTTTCCTTGTTATGTCAGAGATAGGCCGCGAGATGCGCCCGATAATAATCGAGCGAGCGACGCAGACCGTCGCGCAGATCGACGCGCGGCGCCCATCCGGTCACGGCCCGAAACCGCCGGTCGTCGGCCCAGTAATCGCCGATATCGATCCGCTTGCGCGCCTCGGGGAACTGCTTGCGCTCGAAACTGCCGGTGCCCGCGACCGACACCAGCAGTTCCGCCAGTTCGGTCAGAGTGACCGGGGGCGGGCCGCCGATATTGAAAACCTGCCCGATCGCCGCCGGGACCGACGCCGCCGCGAGAAAGGCGTCGGCGACATCATCGACGAAGGTCAGATCGCGCTTCTGCGCGCCGTCCCAAAGCTCGAACGGCTCGCCTTCGAGCACCCGGCGCAGCCAGATGCCGACGAAGGTCTGACGTGCATCGCGAATGCGCATGCGGGGGCCGAAAATATTGGTGAGGCGCAACGAGACCGTCGGCAGCCCGTAAACCCGGTGATAGAGCGTGTGATAGGATTCCCCGGCGATCTTGTGGATACCGTTGACATCGACCGGGCGTAGCGGATGGTCCTCATCGACCGGCAGCCGGTCGGGTCGCCCATAAATCTGCCGCGTCGAGGCGTAGATGATCCGCGCCGTGGGATTCAGATCCCGGCAGGTCTCCAGCAGCCCGAGCTGGGCGGCGGCGTTGATCTCCAGATCGGTGAACGGATCCGTCATCGAATCGAGATGACCGATCTGACCCGCCAGATTGAAGATGATATCCTGGCCCGGAATCAGCACGCGCAATGCCTGACGGTCGCGCAGGTCGGCGATATTGACCCGCAGCCGATCGGCAAAGCCCGCGATATTGGCAAGATTGCCGCCATACTCCGGCACGAGGCTGTCGATCACCAGCACTTCGGCGCCCCGTTCGACCAGCCGGAGCGCGAGCGTCGAGCCGACGAAGCCCAGCCCACCCGTGATCATGACCTTGGCACCGGCGAAGGAATTCACGCTGACGTCGCTCTGGGACATTGACGAAGGACCGGGCTTGGGACGGAGTGCCCCAGCCTAGTGATGAAGCCGCGGAGAAGGAAGTGCGAAGTGACCGCGGTCGAATTCGCTCCTGATCGCCCGAAACCGCATCGGAAAGACTCGACTCCAGCCGCGGCACACGGCAATTTCCCGATTATCCGTCGCCTGGGGAGATGACGTCGCGGCAGGGGACGTATCCGTTGCCGGCCGACCCGACGAAGATCGCCCGAGACGGACGAGAGCGGCCTGGAAAATATTGCGCCGAATTGCAGACGTGGTACCGTATATTGTGGGTTCCGCAGCGGTATGCACCTTACTCGGTGGGGGGAGTCGATGGATAATATCTGGACGCAAGAACGTGTCGACGAGCTTGGCAAGCTTTGGACGGAAGGGTTATCGACCGCAGAAATCGGGCGACGCCTGGGCATCACCAAGAATTCCGTCGTCGGCAAGGCACATCGTCTGGAATTGGCCCCCCGGCCGTCGCCGGTAAAGCTGACCGGAAAGCCGCGCCAGAAGCCCGCACCCAAAGTGGTGGAAATTACCGGCCCGACCTGCTCGTGGCCGCACGGACATCCCGGCGAAAAGGGCTTCCATTTCTGCGGCGCCCGCGCCATCACCGGCAAGCCTTATTGCGCCGAGCATGCCGCCATCGCCTATGTCCGGCCGAAGAGCCAGGGTTCCTCGTCGAACGCCGCTTGACCGGCGAAGTGCGGCGTCGGCGTTACGACGCCCCGCGCCGCCAGAACGCTTCGCCCTGGACGCCGGAAAAGTCCGTCACCTTATCGCGTTCGATTCGGGCCAATCGCCCAGGCGTATCCGGCAGGGCGGGCATGTCACCCGATAGGGCCGGTGTCTCGTTCCCTGGCGGCGTCGAAGTCTGCTTGGCCGCACACCCGCTCATGAACAGCAACAAAGTCACGAGCGCGATCTGGCCGACGCGGCGACTGGGGCACATGCGGCCTCCCAGTTCCACGACAATCCGCATCAGTCAGCTCACTAAAAGAACACCCGCGCCCCGAGTTGTAGCTGGGTTTCCACCGCTTTCGGCGCCCCCCCGTACGCCAGCCGCTCGACACGCGAGGAATCGACGACCAGCGCCTCGCCGGTGAAGCGCAGCCAGTCGCGCGGCTTCCATGTCACGGCGGTGACCGGCGACCAGCCATGTTCGCTCAGATCCGGGCCGTTCCCGACATGCCGTTCGCTCGTGCCGAACTGGTCGAGCCGTTCGGCGATCCGCCATTCGCCCTCTTCCCAGCCGATCAGAAAATAGGCCGCGTGAAAGTCGGTCGTGCTGTTGCGCACCGCATTCGGCGTGATGGTTGTTTGGCCAGTCATCCCCTGGGCCAGCACGGTGAAATTGCCGAATTCGGTGCTGGCCCCCAGGCTCCAGAACTGGGTATGCCAGGGATTCTGCCCCCCACCCTCAGTATGCGTATCGACGTTGTTGTCGTACCGCATCAACTGAACCGAGCCCACGCCCTGATGCGACCAGGACAAATTGCCATACCAGCCCGGATTGCCGTCGATCTCGTGAAAGACCTGAGCATAGGCTGGCGGCGGCGGATGAGCCCCGAGATCGGGCACACGGGTCTCGCTCAGCAGGCCCGTCGGCTGATCATTGAAAAGCCAACCGAAATGCGCAAGCTGCACGCCCGCCGGATCGTTCCAGCCATAGGCGGCAACGGAAAGCTGAAGATCGTCGATGCCGTCGCGCCATTCGACGGTCGCTTCGGTGCCGATGGTCCGCAGTTCGTTGCCGACCCAGCTATTGATCGCCGAGGGGGTCAGCGTCCACGGGCTGGTCCAGCCGATGCCGGTGTTTTCCAGCGAGATCGGCGGGAAAAAAGCACCGGCCTTGACCGACCATCGCCAATTCGTCATCGAAACCGGACGCCACCGGAAAAACGCATCGAGCAGATCGAGTTGCGTGCGCAGATTGGGGTCCCATCGCACATCTGCGAACCCGCGCAACTCGGGCGTCAAGCCGATCGAGCCGGCCGCGACGAACTGCTCGAACTCGGGCTCAGTCCGAAAATCCTGCCCGTTGCCGTTCCATTGCAGCTTGCCCAGGCCGCCTTGCAGGCTGGTACGATCGCCCGACGTGCTTTCGAGCCGGGCATCGCCGAAGCCCTCAAGTGCTATATCCTGGGCCGCAGCGGCGCCCCATGACAGCGCCGAAATCAGAAGCGCCAGCCGGCAGCCGTTCACAACACCGCCGCCAGACGCAGGCTGGGCCAGGGGGCCTCGTCCAGGAAACGGTCGAAGGCGTCGATCGGCATCGGACGGGCGATATGAAAGCCCTGCGCGCTGTCGCAGCCATAGGCGGTCAGTCGGGCCAGCGCCGCTTCGTCTTCCACCCCTTCGGCCGTCACCGAGTATCCGAGTTGGTGGCCCAAAGCGATCACCGACTGAACGATCATCCGATCCTCCGGATTCTGGCTCAAATTGCATACGAAGCTCTTGTCGATCTTGAGTTCACGAACCGGCAACCGGCGCAGATAGCTGAGCGAGGACTGCCCCACGCCGAAATCATCGATCGACAACGCAATGCCCTGGTCGGCCAGGGCACGTAGCACCGCGATGGCAGCATCGGGCTCGCCCATGATAGCGCTTTCGGTTACCTCAAGCATCAATTGACTCGCGGGTAAGTCGTGCCGAACGAGCAAGGCCGCCACGCGCGCCGGCAGTGCGGCATCGGCCAGATCGCGCACCGAAAGGTTGATGGATATGGTGAGATCCAGACCGCGCGCGCGCCATTGTGCGGCTTGGGCGATCCCGGTGGCCAGTGCCCAGCGCGTCAACCGCTGGATGTTTCCGGTTTCTTCCGCCAACGAAATGAAGGCGTCGGGCGAGACGAGGCCGCGCTTGGGATGGTGCCAGCGCACCAGCGCCTCCGCGCCGCTGACCCGGCCGGCGGCCAGATCGAGCTTCGGCTGGTAGAATTGCCGCAAGCCGTTCTGTTCCAGTTCCGCCCGCAAATCGCTCATCAGCGATAGATGCTCGGGCCGATGCGGATCGGCCGACGCCTCGTAGAATGCGATTCGGCTCTCGGCACGTGATGCCTCGAACAACGCGACATCGGCCCGTTGCAGCAGCAAGCCGCCCTCGGTGCCGTGGTTGGGCGCCAATGCGATGCCGACAGCCGCAACGGCATCGATGGTCAGGTCGCCTTCGTAATAGGGCTTCTCGAACGTCGCGACGATCCGGCGCGCCAACTCCGCCGCCGCGGGGCCGCCGGGACCGAGCGCGAACACGCCGAAAGCCGAATCGCTGACCCGCGCCACACTGGCGTTGCCGATCAGCGCCGCGAGACGGTGACCCGCATCCCGCATGAGCCGGTCGCCGATCTCGCGTCCGACCGTCTTGACGATATCCTGGAGCCGGACGAACCCGATGAGCAGAAGCGCCGCAGGCGGCGTCCCGAGGCGCCCCGCCATGACCTGGTCGAGGGCGGATCGATTGAGCTGACCGGTTACGGCATCATGGGTCGCCTGATGGCGGATATGCTCCTCACGCTCGCTGATCGCGCGCGCCATGCTGCCGAGCGCGGTGCTGAGCTGCCCCAGTTCGTCCTTCTGGGCGAGCGGCAGGGGCGGGGTATAGTCGCCGGCTTCAATGCGCCGCGTCGCCAGCGCCAGCGCTTCGACCGGGCGGGCGACGCTGCGCGCCACGAGCAGCGCGCCGCCGAATGCCAGCAGCACCGCACCCGCCAGCAACACGAAAGGCGCGAAAATGATCGGCTCATACTGGCGCAATGCGTCATCGAGCGGAAATCCCATCACAGCGATCACGCTCCGGCTTTCCGGCGGGGTCGCCAGCGGCGCCGCCAGCACGATCTGCTCGCGCCCATCGGTAACCATGCCGGTCGGCTCTGGCGGCAACACCGCCCCGACCGGCGGCAACAGTCGCACCAGCCGGGCCGCTCCGGGACTTCCCGCCAGCGGCACCCATGAGTCGCCGCCGCCGTCGGCCGCGAGCGCCAAGGCTTTGGGTAAGCCCGCCAACCCTTGAATTTTTCGCAACAGACTATCATCGACAGGCACGCCCGCGGCGATGAAGGCGATGGGTACCGGCGCTCGTACCGGCACCACGACCATCCAAAATGCGACGCCATCGATGACGACGATCGAACTGGCGCTGCCATTGGCCGCCGCGGTATCGATCAGCTCCGGAAAGCCGAAACCGCTCCTATCGGCACCGGCATCGCCCGTATCAACCTCAATCGTGCCGTCCAGCCCGACCAGTTGCATGCGCGTGGCGCCGACGCGCTTGCCATGGTTGCGCAAGGCCGAAAGCACCGTACCGTGCTCACGCTCGGCAATCGCCTGCCGCAGAGCGTAGTCAAGCGTCAGCACCTCGACCCCGTCGGCGATCTGCACGCCGATCTCGTCCAACTGCTGAACGAAGAGATCCTTGTCACCAATCAGTTGGGCCTTACCCTGCTCGACCAGCGTGCTGCGCGTGAAGCTATAGGTGAAAAGCGCCGTCGACGCCTGGAGCAACGCAAGCATAGAAAACAGAAAAACGACAAGGCGGCGACGAAAGCTCACCGGGGCGCGACCTTAGTACAACCCGTGTTCACGATCGTGGCGCCTCATCGGCAGCAGCGCGAGCTTTACCGCGATGCTTGCAGCCTCGTCGGAAATCATCACCGTTTGACTCGGCCCCGGCTTGCCCGGTCGTTGCGCCGGGTGCCAAACATGCGTGGTGAAGGCGCCATGCGGAACATCGGTAATTTGGGCTCGACCGTCCCGGTCGGTCAGGGCGATCCAAGGCGTTTCGGTGACGTAAATATAGGCGATCATCTGGTCGTGAATGTTACATCCGATCGCCGCAACACCCGGCTTGTCGAACACCACAGGAGCCGAGGTCGCGCCGGGGCGCAAGACGAATTCGAACGCCTTTACCGGCGAGAATGAATAGACATGATGCTGGGGTTCATCGCTGTTGCGGAACGCCACGTGACCGCCACGTGCAATGATTTCGACATAGGGGAAAAACGTTTCGTCGCGCTGATCCACCACGCCCGACTGCCAGGGTGCCCAAGCCGACTCCGGCGCGGTTGCCAGCAGCTTCGGATCGACCGGCGTCAGTGCGACGACGGCCTGTCCCACCGGCCGGCCATCATCGTCATCGACCTGACTCACGAAGTCACCAGCGATGGCTCCGACCGGGTCGGCGACACCGGCGAGGATCACCAACGCCCCGATAGCCGCCCTCCCGACAAACCATCCGATTCGGATACTCATCAACCGCCTCGCACTCCCGCCGGGCCAAACTCCGCGGCGCCCAAACACCGAGCTTTTAGTCGAGTATGCGACATCAAGCCAATAATGTTTCAAGACACCGCAACTTCGGACATTATTTCCATTTTTTCGCTTCCAATCCTATAAAAGTGATTCTGTCCTGGAAGTTAAACTGGCACCGACCGCCGAATCGCGGGCCGCCGGTCCAAAATTACGGATAGCGCTCGGTTGCACACATACACAGCAAAACTCGGCAACACTGTCTTAACAAATCACTAACTACAATTACTTGGTGCGTTGTAGATATTTCGTTCAGCACTTCCTTGCAGGGCAACCGACAACCCGGCATTCGCCAACCATTCTTTTGCGGGCGGACGCGGTGGACGACATCCAATCATTTTAGCGAATTTCTTTCAATAAAAAACAACCACAACGTCGACATCCTGGCAAGCCCTCAAATACCGGAGTACCGCTACGACGCGCCAAATCCAACTCGGTATCAAGGTCAGTGCGGCGATCGTGGCACCGCGCAAAAGTGTTCAAGTGCCGTGGCGACACGAATTATCAACTCAATCCAATTACCCGGGCGGGCCTGGCGGAACAGCGTCAGACTCGGGTACCACGGGCTGTCGTCACGTGCCATCAGCCACCGCCAGCACGAAGAAAAACGGCTCATGACCCAAACCGGCGTGCCGATCGCGCCGGCGAGATGGGCGACCGAGGTATCGACCGTAATCACCAGATCGAGTGCCGCGATCAAGGCCGCCGTCTCGGCAAAATCGCCCAGATCGGCCGTGAGGTCGAGCGCCGACGCACCCGGCGGCGGCGACCATTGCCCGGCCGCGTCGCCGAGCTGGAGCGAAACGAAGCCGGCCGGCAGATCGAAGAGCGGACGCAGCGCCGCAAACCCGATGCTGCGCCGGCGATCGAGACCGCCGCGCGGCGAGCCGGCCCAGACCAGCCCGACTCGCGGGCGCTTCAACCCGGCCAGCGCAGCTTGCCAACGCAGACAGGCATCTTCCGGTGGATGCAGATAAGGGATCGCCTGCGGAACGGTGTCGAGCACCGTGCCGAAGCATTGCGGCAGGCTCATCATCGGGCTGTAAAAATCGAGCGCCGGCGGTACCCGATCATCGTTCAAGACCTGCGCCGCGCCCCGCACGGTACCGGCCAGGCGCACCAACGGCGGCGGCATCCGGACCAGAATTTCGGCACCGCGCGCCGCCAGCAGCGGGACATAACGCAGGAACTGGAGACTGTCGCCGAAACCCTGCTCGTGAAACACCAGAATCCGCTTGCCTGCGAGATCGATTTCCCCCAAGTGCGGCAGCCGCGGAACGTCGGTCGCTTCAACCGGATCGCGCTGTCGCCGGCGGTTTTCAAAAAGCGGCCACCCTTCGGCCAGCCGCCCGGCGCGCAGCAACGCCATGCCGTGATTGCAGCGGATTTCGCGGTCGTCCGGATTGAGTGACGTCGCCGCCTCGTAGGCCGCCAAGGCCAAATCGAGCGATCCGGCAAAATCGAGGAAATTCCCCAGATTCGCGACGATTCTCGCATCCTTTGGCGCCAGCGCGAACGCTTGGCGGAACAGGGCCAGCGCCGGGCCGAAGCGGTCGAGTTCGAACAGCGCCACACCCAGCTCGGTCATAATGTCGCAGCGTGCCGGCGCCTGCGCGAGCGCCGCCTCGTGCAAGGCCACCGCCTCTTCATACCGCTCTAACTTGACCAGGATGCGGCCGGTCAGCGTCAGCAGATCGACATCGTCCGGCGCCGATTTCCGCGCCGCGGCGGCACAGTCCAGCGCTTCCGTTGGCCGGTCGAGCGCCAGCCATGCCGCGGCCAGCAGTTCAAGCGCCGGTCGCAGCGCTGGCGTCAGAGCCAGGACGCCCCGGCACAATAAGACCGCCTCATCGGGCCGATGGTCCAGCAAGGCCGCACGGGCACGGTCGAGGCTTTGTTGCGACGAGGTCATCTAGCGCCATGCCTTGCGGGTATCAACGGGCCAGCGACCGCCCGCCGCTCTCCATGGCCATATCGGTAAAGAACCCGATCTGCCATTCAAGCGCCTCGTAAGACAGCGGAAATCCGCCATCGGCGCGCGGCTTCAGCATTTGCGCAGCCGGCAGTCGTGCCAGTATGGTCTGCACGCGCACGGCAAATCCCATGGAAAGCTTTGCCTTCCAGATCAAGGCGACGATGCCCTTGGCGCTGTGTGCCGACAGGATCTTATCGATCACCGGCAAAGGCAGTGCCGCCAGCACGCTCAGCGCGGCCAGAACCAGTGCCGGACGGCCACCGACCAACGCATCGACCAGCATTTCCTCGGTCAATTTGCCCTCGGTCTTGAGCCTTCGAGCCTCGGCCACAAGCTTGGTCGGGCCATCGGCGACCGGCGGCGGCGGAATCGGTAGCGGCTCTTGCGAATCACTGTCCAGCCGCTGGAGCACGATCTGCTGCAATTCGGCGATGGTCGCTGGCAGCAGATCGGTACGGGCCTGGAGCCGGCCGATCAGATCCGCGGCCACGAAGCGGGCGAGCTTTCTGACCGCGTCGCCCGACAGCTTGGGACGCGCGACCAAGGGCCGGTGCCATGCCGGATATTGCGGCGCCCGCTCGATCAGGCGATCCAGCGTTTCCTCGCGGATCTGCGCGCTTGAATTCGACAGCAACGCCGTGATCGCATCGACATCCATGCCATTGCCGATCTCGTCGGCCACCGCCGGTCCCAGACGCTGACGCCGGGCGATCGCGGCGGCGGCACCGGGTATCGGCAATTGCCGGACGATATCGAGCAGATCCTCGTCGGTCAGGACCGGCGAATATTGCAGCACCGGCCCGGCCACCGACAGTTCCGGATCGCGTGCCAAACGATGAACGAGGCCCGGCGGTGCCGTCTTCATATCCTTGAGCGTTTCCGCAACGACCCGCCTGACCCGCGCCGCCTGATCCTGGATCAAGGTTTCCAGAACCTCGTAGGTCATCGCTTTTAGCTTGTCGCTCTCATCCGGCCGCAAATCCGGGGCAAAGCGCGCGATCTTGGTGGCAAGTTCGGCGCGCACGGCTTCGTCGGAGTCGCGGGCCAGAACGACATCGGCCTGAATTGGCGTCGCCTGATTGCGCGCGATCGCGCTGCGCACGCCGACATCAGAGTCCGTGGCAAGAAAATAAAGGATTTCCGGCTTCACATGGTGATTCTCGGCGACCCGGCGCCGATCGGACGGATTGCGGCTTTGGACGAGTTGCTTCGACTCGTCGTAGCCGATGATAGGCGAGACGAGCTTGCCTATGCTGAAAACGCGCTGGATCAGGCCCCTCATGCAGTATCGCCACCTGGATCATGCGGCACATTGCGCGCCGTTTCGGGTGCGGCATCGGCCAGTTCGTAGCCGGATTGGCGCCGCGCTTTGGCACAATACATCGCCTTGTCCGCCCGCGCGACAAGCCGTTCCACCAGATCGGGGGCCGCACCGTCAAATACCGCGATGCCGAATGACACGCCCAGGGGTTTTTCCGGCGCGGCTGAGAGAGCGGTCAGCCTCTCGGCATGACCCAGCAATGTCTCGGCCCGAGCCGCAGCGCCTTGCTGGGTGACGCCGTCGAGCCACAGCAGGAATTCATCGCCGCCGATTCGCGCGATCAGGTCGGTCGGACGCGTGCAATTGCGCAGAATTTCCGCGCAGGTCAGGATCGCGCGATCCCCCGCCAGATGGCCGCCGACATCGTTCTGGGCCTTGAGATTATTGATATCGAGATAGACCAACGCGCCCGAACCCTTGGCAATAGTCAGCCGGGACAGGCGGCGCTCCAGATCGACGAAGAAGGCGCGGCGATTGAGCAGCCCTGTCAGGCTGTCGGTGTTCGACAGGGTGACGATCTCGCGATAATTGCGCAGTTGCGCAATGGCGAGGCCGACCTGCCCCGCGACTTCGGCCAGGATCGCCCGGTCGCCATCGCCGAATCCGCCATTATCGGCGCTGCGCCAGAACAGCGCCGCGCCATTGATGCGCTCATCGCCCGCCGTACCGTCTTCCGTGACATAGCCCATGATCTGTGCGCCATCGCGCAGCATGTCGGCGAAACCATGTTCGACGAGGCCAGCCAGCACCGCGGGGAAATCGGTCGGCGGCAGCGGCGCCCCCCAAGTGACAAGGTCGTAGCCGGCCGACGCCGGATGGCCGGTGATGACCATACCGCCATCGGCACCGATCGCGAGCCCCGTGCCCGACAGGGCCGCGGGCAGGGTTTTTTCCGGATTGATCTCGTTGCGGATCGTGTCCGCCAGATAGGTCATCAACCGGTCGCGCAGCACGCGCTGCTTTTGCGTGCGCTCGCGCTCGCGCAGTTCGGTCACATCGCGCCCCATGCCGCGCGTGCCGCACCACAAGCCTTCGGGGTCGTAGATCGGCACCGCCGTGATCGATTGGCACGAAATCTGGCCGTCGGCCCGATGCAGCCAGACATCGGTGGCGAGCACCGTCTCGCGCGCCTGGAAGACCGGATAAGCCAGCGTCGAGGCATCGACGACGAAATCCGTGGCGGCGCGCCCGAGCAGATCGCGCGTCGAATAGCCGAGCGCGCCGGCCGCCGAGACGAAGACGAAACGGCCATGCCGGTCCGTTTCCCAGACGAAATCGCTCGACGCGTCTATCAGGTCTCGATAGCGCTGGCGGCTTTCGATCAGCGCGCGCCGCAGCGCACTTTCCGCCGGGTTGGTGGCGATCACCACCAGCGCCCCCGCCCGCCCGACCAGCGGCATGATCACGGCATCGGCGCATTCGCCCGGAAACGGCCCGTTCAGCCGCTCAAGCCGCATCGCATCGGCCGCGATGGCCCGGCCGCCGGCCAAAGCGATCTCGCGAATCGTCTCGTCATTGAGTTCGGCAATCAGGGCGGCACCGGGGTCGTTTACATGGCGCAAAACGCCGGTCGGCGACACCACCAACGCCGCACCGCCGAACCCCGCCAACGTGGTCTTGGCCAGGGGGAGTATGTCGGCAAGATCGAACTGAGGATGGGACATCGGCACCATTTTCTATGTCGGCTCCACGAGCGATCGCCGGAGTTGATCGGCCGAGCCGTTCTGAAGCGACGCATCGCTCGGGCGCCATCGGACAAAACCCGCCAAGGCGCCCTCAGTAAGCCGTTAAATCCATAAGAACCGGTAAACTGTTCGCGCATCTGGCGATGAGCCGGTTTCCGGTTTCGCCAGGAAATCTCTCGCGCCGGCCGATCATGCGCTGAGCCGCGGGTTTTGGATTTTTCTAGACGAACCCGATTTCACGGAGAAAAGCGGTAAACCTCTCATCCCAAATGCGGTACCGCGCCATACACACCGCCCAAATATTTTTTATAGTAATTATCGGTACGCCGAACCATCTGCACGTCAGCTAAACCGTACACGCTGGTTCGACCGCGACTGTCTTTTTCGCAAAACAGCACCTCTTCTTTAACCAAATCTTCGAGTAGAGAGGCATTTTGGCAAGTCATCCAAAGTTGTGCATTGCGCGGATTTCTGACTGGATCATGAAACCAGCGAATGATCTCCGGCAAAACAAGCGGATGAATGGCGATATCGAGTTCATCGACTATCGCGAGATTGCCGGTTTCGAGCGCTTTGGCGATCAGTGGGAAAATTTTTACAAATTGTAGCGTCCCGTAGCTTTCGAGCCGAGCTGGCAGCGGTTCGATCAAACCCTCATGCTCGAACAGAGCGATAGGACCATTGGGACTTGGTTGAAGCCGCATTTCCCGTACACCAAAGCCGATTCGGTCGATATCCCGATTTAGCAAATTTAAATATTCCGGATAGCGGGCATAATATCGAGCCATATGATCATTACTTGTACTCATTTTTTGGTCGAAAATGTTGGACTCGAATCCAGCTATGACCTGTGATACAAATTTCGATACTGGATGATTTCTTTCATTGAGTAT
>JAXDMU010000084.1:0-4897 GCA_034665905.1 Aliidongia sp.
CAATGGTTGTGCAGCGGTCAATGCGCGACAGGGCGCGCGCATATTTCCACGCCGGGCCGGCGGATCGCGCCGAGGCCGATCTGATCGCCGCCGCCGCCGAGCATGGCGAGGTGCTGACCGTTGGCCGCCGCGCCCAGATTGTTGCCGAGGCCGGGCGGTTGGGCCGTTCGCCCGCTTATCATTTCGAGTGGCTACGCTGTGCCCATCACATCGTGAACGGCAGGGCCGCCGATTTCGAGCGCCGGCAGGCGGAGCGCCGGGGGCTGGCGCCACGATGACCAGCAATCTGATCCACGTCATCTCGCCCGGCTATGCCATCGCGGCGGCCGATGACGAGATTTCTGACCCGGACGGGCGGCCGGCCGGCCGCTTCTGCAAGATTGCGGTAAATGGGCTTGCGGGCACGATAGGGCTCGGCACCGGCCGCCTGCCACTCTTGCGCGCGGGCCATGCCGTCGTCATGGAGGGCGCCAGCTTCGATGAAATCCTGGCGGCGCTTCCTGCGCCCTTGCGGCAGGCCGTGCGTGAACTGGCCGGGATTGAGGCCGGCGCCCGCGCGCCGCTGATACGGTCAGCCTACTGCATCGTCGGCTTCAGCCATCGGTACGGGCGGATCGTCGCCGCCGTCCTGGAGGGCCGGCGCGAGTTCGAGCCCGAACTGGTGAGCGGCTTCTCAGCGCCGGCCGTCGATCATGCCGGGGTCGTGGATACGGACTCGGCTATCGCCGCTGCCCAGCAGCAGCAGTTGCTGCTCCGGCAGCAGAATCCAATGACAGCCGGCGGCATCCTGACCATCGCGCGGATCGACGCCGATGGCGTCCATGTCCGCCCGGTCTTCGACCTTCGGGCCGGCAAGGCGCTGCGGCGCCCGGCCGACCTGTCCGCAACCGGCGTGGCGCGCGAACCGGAAGTCCATCAATCGCGCTCGGCCGAGTCGGTGCATGGCCGTAGTAATCCCGACCGCCGGCGGCCCGGCGACCTCCCTCGGGCGCGGTTGGCATCAGCGGCACGGCCAGAGGGGCAAGGGCTCCTCGGCCGTGCCGCA
The DNA here is from genome assembly GCA_034665905.1 of Aliidongia sp. Classification (GTDB taxonomy): domain Bacteria; phylum Pseudomonadota; class Alphaproteobacteria; order ATCC43930; family CGMCC-115725; genus JAXDMU01. The sequence continues at coordinate 1,046 of JAXDMU010000084.1, forward strand.
ATCGAAATAGAACTGCACAGGGGGCCGCTATGAGCGGCGCCCAGGCCCCAGCCGGGGCTGCCCGGCCGATTACCTATGAGGCCATGATCCGGGCCTACACAGCGGCGCTGGCGCCGCTGCGGCCGGCGGCTCGTTCGGTCGCGCTCCTCTGCCTCTCTCGCCTGCTGGCCGCCGCCGGGCTGCCGCCGGCCGAGATCACGTTGGTCGTTGCCGCCGTGCGCCGCGATCTGACGGTGCCGGTCGAGCCGGCCGATCGGCTGGCCGGCGAGGAGCTGGAGATTGTGCAGGAAAAGCTGCTCGAAGCGTCGAGGACGCTCGGGCTGGTCGTGCAGGAACCCAGGAGAACTTGAGAGGAAGGGCGCCGGCCTGGGGGCAAACCAGGCCGGCGCTGCGTTCGGCATCTGATCGAAGGGAATGGAAAATGCGGACGACCAACCATAGCACAAAACCTACCATGCCACGCGGCATGGCGCGGGTGCTTGCTGCCGCCGATGCGGCGCTCGATGCCCGCGAGAGGGCGAAGGGGGCCGACCGGCCCGATCTGGACCGCGCAGTCCATGGCGCCGGGATTGCCCTGATCCGAGAGAGCGCGGTCGCGTATGTCGCGCTGCTCGACAGCCTGTTCGATTCGCTCAATCAGGCCACGGGACCCATCCTCGATTTCGTCCGGGTGCTGGCGGCGGTCCAAGTGCTGACGGCGATGCACCCCCTGCCCGGCGGCGTGCGCAAGCTCTACGCCGATCGGCTCGGCGACCGCAATCTGGCGATGCTCGCCGGTTTCGGCCGCTGGGCCAACGGCCAGCCCATGGGCCTCGCCGACTGCTGGCGCGACCACCCCGGCACGACTGACTTCCGCGAGCTGCTGGCGCCGATCGAAACAATGCGGAGCCGTCTGGCCGTTGAGATCGTGCGCGCCGACGGAGGGAAGCGTTTCATGCGCGCCGGCTAAGACCCGAGCGCGCTGGAGCCGGCCTCCGACCCGCTAGAACAAAACAGCGACCGCTTTAAGTAAAACGCCGGTCTGGTGGGGCCAGACCGGCGATTAGCTCTCCATCACACGGAGGTTCTCAATGCACGGCCCGATCAATAGCACAAACTCCGGTTCCAGGTCCACGGCCGGCCTCGTCGGCGACACCGAGGCGGCAGTCAATTTCCTCCAGAAATTCCGTCTGGCCGGCACCGTCTGCTTGGTCGCGATCGTCCCGGATGGCCCGACCGAAGGCCGGACGTTCGATATCTCCGATCAGGCGGCGCTGCGCGCCTGGATCGAGGAACGGCAGGGGCGGAAGAACCTCTATTTCACGGTGAACGAAGCCCGCCGTGGCCTGCACAAGAAGCCGGCCAAGGACGATATGATTACTGCGCACGCAATCTGGATCGATGTCGATCCGCGTGAGGAAGAGGAGAAGACGGCCGGCGGCTTCGAGCGCGAGCGGGTACGGCTCGCGGCGCTGGCGGACGAGCTTCAGCACGGCGCCGTGCCACCATCCTTCATCATCGACTCAGGCAACGGCCACCAATTCTTCTGGCTGCTCGACCAGCCCTGCGCGCTCGATCCGGCGGCCACGGCGATCGTCGAGGCGCTCGGCAAAGGGCTCCGCATGCGATACGGCGGCGATGCCGTCGAGAATGTCGATCGCATCATGAGGTTGCCGGGCACGCTCAATTTGCCGACCAAGAGCAAGCGGGAACGGGGCCGAGGCCCCGCCGTCGCCAAGCTCGTTGCCAGTGCAGGCCGGCGCTACTCGCTGCCCGAACTGCAACAGCTTACCGGGCCGCTCGATGATCTTCGCGCATCCGACCCAGCCAAGCGGATCGGCGACCCCGAACTGCTGGCGGAGGACCAGGAGATGCTTGGCCGCGCGATCGACCGCTGGCCGAATGAGTATCCCTATCCCGACGCCATACGGATGCTCGCGGCGATGAAGGCCGGGTGCGGCGGCGATTGGGCGTTCCTGGTCGAGCACGTCATCCCCTGGGGCGCGCGATGGCAGCAGCAGGTGGGCGACTACGATGCGGAACAGGCCGAGTGGACGGAGCGCAAGCTCGACACGCTCCACGATTCCCATGTCGGCGCCGATCTCGTCTACGCGGAGGCATACGAGCGGACGCGGCATCTGCCACGCAGCCAGCAGTTCAACGAGGTCGCGGGCTTCGACGATCTAGGAGACGGCCCGGACGCCGAGGGCAAGGGCGAAGCGCCGAAATTTTCCGAGGGCGCCTTGGCGGTCGAATTCGTCAGGCGGCATCCCGGTTGGCGCTACGTCGCCCTCTGGGGCCGGTGGTTCGAATGGCAAGGCTACCGCTGGGCCTTCGAGGAGACTGCCAAGGCGAAGGATCTGGCCCACGCGGTCGGCTGCGACACGGCAAGGATCGGCCTACAAAACAAGGGTCAAACAGCGAAGAAGCTGGCCAGCGACCAAACCGCCAACGCCGTCGAGCGGCTGGCTCGCGTCAACCGCGCCTATGCCGCAACAGCCAAGCAATGGGACCAGGACCCGTGGCTACTGGCAACGCCGGACGGGACTGTCGATCTGCGCACGGGCCAGATGCGCCCGGCCCAGCGGGACGACTACATCACCAAATCCACAGCGGTGGCGCCCGGCGGGGGCTGCCCGATCTGGCTGAAATTTCTCGCCAGCGTCACGGGCGGCGACGCCGAGCTAGTGGCCTATCTGCAACGGGTGGCGGGCTACAGCCTGACTGGCATCACCTCCGAGCAGGCATTGTTTTTTCTTTATGGGTCGGGCGGCAACGGCAAGGGGACGTACATAAACACGTTGGTCTCGCTCATGGGAGACTACGCCGCCGTCGCGAGCATGGACAGCTTCGTCGCCAGCCACAACGACAGGCACTCGACCGAGATCGCCATGCTGCGCGGCGCGCGTCTTGTCTCTGCCCAGGAAACCGAGGAAGGCCGGCATTGGGCCGAGGCGAAGATCAAGGCGCTGACCGGCGGGGACCCGATCACGGCCCGTTTCATGAAGCAGGACAATTTTACTTTCCAACCGCAATTCAAACTGATGATTGCGGGAAATCACCGGCCGAAACTGAGCGGTGCGGACCCGGCGATGCGCAGACGCTTCAATCTTTTGCCGTTCAACCAGACGTTCATTGGCAAACAAACCGATCAGGCGTTGCCGGAGAAGCTGAAGGTCGAATGGCCGGGCATCCTCGCTTGGGCGATCGAAGGGTGCTTGCTCTGGCAGATCTTCGGCCTCATGCCCCCGCCCGTCGTGACTCAGGCGACAGATGACTATTTCGTGGCCCAGGACGCTTTTCAGAAATGGCTCGATGAATGTGTCGCCAGCGCGCCGGACGCAAACGAGACCTGGGCTGCTCTGTGGGCAAGCTGGCGTAATTGGTGCGGCGCCAATCATGAAAGCGCGGGCACGACGGGTAATTTTTCCCAAAAGCTGGAAAAGGGCGGCTTCGTGCGCGCTACCATCGATAATGTTCGTTGTTATTCAGGGCTTTGCGTCCAGGAGACCGGCGGTTTCTCTATTCTCCCCTAAAGGTCCATAGCGGGCAAAATACACCCAATACACCCAATCCTGTTACCCCCTATAAGGGGTCGAAAAGTAATAATATTAGCAAAGAATCATCCCTTAGAGGGGGTAACAGGAATCGGTGTATTGGGTGTATTTGCAGCCTCGGCCGTGGCCCCGGCCCCTGCCCGAACCGCCCATCCCAACTGCCCCGGCGCGCTCGGGCGTCAGGCGAAAAATTCGTCGCTCGGGTCCGGGGCCGGCGGCGTGGGCAGCGAAATGCGGCTGCGGCTGACCGGCGAGAACCCAAGCTCGGAAGCGATCTTGGTCATGAGCAGGGCTTGCCGATTGACGACCGCCATGT
>JAXDMU010000085.1:0-6704 GCA_034665905.1 Aliidongia sp.
AGCCAGCGATTGGCCAAGATGTCGAAATTCGGCAGCACCTGCTTTTGCAGGTCGGCGATCGAAATGAACAGTTCGCGGAACAGCGCCTGGGGCATCTGATTGGCCAGCACCGCGTAGACCGCTTGGCGGCGCATCAGGTTGGAGAGATCGGCCGAAATGATCGTGTCGATCAACTCGCCCAGCTTATGAGGATTGATCGGCGGCTTGCCGGCCGCACCGCCGCTGATCGCCGCCAGGCGGCGCGCCCGCTTTTGCACGTCGTCATAGATGTTCCGGACGGTCGCGAACAATTTCGGAAAATCCCGATCCACATCGTACCATGTCACGAATGAATCGGCGCGGCCTTCGTCCGGTTCACGGGCTAGCGGATCTTCGCTGAACAGATAGCGGACCCGCATCACCGCCTCGTCGATCGCGATCGGATCGACGTTTTTATAGACAAAGAACACATCCTGATTGGCCAACGTGAAAATCTGACCTTCGAAGGACTTGACGTGATTTTCAAAGGTACTGAATGCGATGCGCAGATGGTGGTCGCGCCGGTGATGCGATTGAAGCTGGGACAGATGCAGATGCAGCGCCTGCCGTCCGTCGCGCAATCTTCCCAACCGCTCAATGTAATCGAGTAGCCGGTATTCCTGGGCGGCGGAGGTTTCGGCTGGTCGGTTCATTTTTCTCGGGATTGACCTGGACGGTCGGACGACGCGATGTCGCCTGAGCGATCCATGATAGCAGATTTTTTACGATCTTTATCCTTAATGAAACACTTAATGAAACGCGAATACCACCCGCTGTCGGTGCTCCATACTGCATCCTTGCCGGTAGGACCCGAAACGGTCTTGCGCCGAGGCGGGTTGCCGGTGTCAACTGCGCATCTCGCGTCACGATCCTGGAACGTTCGACATGATACCTCACCGCGACTACCGCGACGGCGGACGCTCCGCGGCACTCGCCGAGCACGGCATGGTGACCACATCCCATCCCCAGGCGACGCTGGCGGCGCTCGACATGTTGCGGCGCGGCGGCAATGCCGTCGATGCGGCGCTGACCGCGGTGGCACTCCTGGGCGTGATCGAGCCGGCGATGACCGGGATCGGTGGCGATTGCTTCGCGCTGCTGAGCGTCAAGGGCGGATTGCCAGCCGCGTTCAACGGGTCGGGTGCGACGCCATCCGGCCTTGATCTTGGCGGAGTTCTGGCGCGCGGGTTTACCGAGATTCCGGCCCGCTCGGCCTACGCGGTAACGATCCCGGGTGCCGTTGAAGCGTGGTGCCGTCTGCATGAAACGCACGGCACGCGCCCGCTCGACGAAATTCTGGCACCGGCGATCGAGGCGGCCGAGGCAGGCTATCGGGTCGCCCCGCGCGTTGCCGCCGATTGGGCCGATCTGGCCGGTGAACTGACCCGCTTTCCCGCGACGGCGGCCTGTTTTCTGCCGGGCGGTGCCGCACCGCGGGCCGGGGACAGCTTTGCCTGCCCGCCGCTCGGCGCGACCCTGCGGCGGATTGCGCGCAACGGGCGGGCCGGGTTCTACGAGGGGCCGGTCGCGGATGAGCTGGTGGCGCTGCTGCGCGAACTGGGTGGGTGCCATACGCTGGAGGATTTCGCCGGCCACCGCGGGCGCTGGGTCGAGCCGGTGACAGCGCCGTACCGCGAGTGGGAGATCGCAGAATGCCCGCCCAACGGGCAGGGGGCCGTGGCGCTGCTGATTCTGCGGCTGCTCGAAGGCCTTCCCATGGCGGACGGCGCGACCAGCCCGGCCGAACGGGTGCATTTTCTGGCCGAGGCGACGAAGATCGCCTATCGCCAGCGCGATTTGCTGTTCGGCGATCCCGACCATGGCGCGGTACCGGTCGCGTCGTTGCTGGCCGAGGGTCATGTCGCCAAATTGCGGGCCGGCATCAGACGGGATCAGGTGCAGTCGCCCGCGAAATGGGATCTGCCGCTTCATGCCGATACCACCTATATCAGCGTGGTCGATCGCGATCTCAACGCCGTCAGCTTGATCAATTCGATTTTCATGACTTTCGGCAGCAGTATCTATGCGCCGGGAGCCGGCGTCCTGCTGCATAACCGCGGCGCCGGATTCAGCCTCGTTGCCGGTCATCCCAACGCGCTGGCGCCCAGCAAGCGGCCGATGCACACCATCATTCCCGGCATGGCGCTTAAAGGTGGCCGGCCGGTCATGTCGTTCGGCGTGATGGGCGGGCATTATCAGGCGACCGGGCACGCGCAGCTGATTTCCAACATTCTCGATCGTGGACTCGATGTGCAGCAAGCGATCGATGCGCCGCGCAGCTTCGCCTATGACGGCGTTTTGGAAATAGAGCCGCGCCATGGGGCCGAGACCGGTCGCGAATTGACCGCGGTCGGCCATCAGGTGGCCTGGGCCGAGCGACCGATCGGCGGCGGCCAAGCGATCTTCATCGATCATGAGCGCGGCCTGCTGATCGGCGGTTCGGATTCCCGCAAGGATGGTTGCGCGCTGGGATATTGAGGGGAAAGTCGGATGATAACCGCCGATCTTGCCGGCAAGACCGTCCTCGTCACTGGCGGCATCTCCGGCATCGGGCGTGCGGCGGTCGATCTGTTCGGGCGCTGTGGCGCGCTGGTGGCGGTCAATTATCTGCCCGACGATCCGCGTGCGGAGGAAGCGCTTGAGGGGTTTATCGCTTCCGGACTCTCGATCCGCGCCGCATCGGGCGATGTCTTGATCCCCGGCGAGGCCGAGCGAATGGTAGCGCTCGCCGTGCACACGCTTGAAATGTTCGCGACCGGCCGGAAATTCATATGAATGAACCATTGCGCGTCGGGATCATGATTCCCGACACGCGCCTGCCTCGATGGGTTGCCGAATGGCTGGCCGACATCCGGCACAGCGATTACGCCGAAATTGCGGGCGTGATGGTTCTTGGTTCCCCAAGTCACGCTATCACCGATTGCTATAGGAGTGTCGCGGCCGAAGGCCCATATCTCGACTATGTCGCGCGCGATCACCTGCGCCATGCGCGGGAGCCCGATGCGCTCGCGCTGGTCGATGCGGCCCCGGTCTTGCGCGGGATTCCGGCATTTGACGGCGCTGGGGAACTCGATTTGATTGTGCTGTTGGCCGGCACCCGGCCGGCGGAAGCTATGCGGGAAGCGGCCCGACATGGTGCCTGGACGTTTCGTTATGGTGCGGCCGGAAAGCGGCAAGGTTACTTCGACGAAATAACCGCATCCCATAAGGCTGCCGAACTGGCCCTGATCGAGATCGGCCGGGGCGGCGATCCGGATCGGGTGCTCGATCGGTCGCGACTCTGTGTCAACGACCGATCGCTCTGGGCCACCCGCAACCCGATTTTATGGAACGCACGGGCGGTACTTCGGCGCAATCTTCAGCGTCTGCACCGGGATGGGGCGGTGGCGTTCCATCAAGCTGCCGTAGAGAGATTCAGCCTGCCATCGGCGGTGTCGGCCAAGGCCGCAATGCCGTCGGCCCTGCGGATGCTGGCGTTTCGGGCAAAGCTGGAATTTCGCCGGGTGCTCGTGCCGTATTTCATGATCCGCGACCAATGGCAGATCGCGCTGCGCCGTCGGGGCGCCCACGACCCGGCCTGGGGTTCGACCCGATGGTGCCGCAGCTTCCGCTTCATCGACGCGCCGCGCGACCGGTTCTGGGCCGATCCTTTTCTGTTCAAGCGGGGCGGCGAGACATGGCTCTTCTTCGAAGATTATTGCTGGACCTCCGGACGGGCGCGAATCAGCTGCGCCCGGCTCGGGCCCGACGGCGATCCGGGCGTGGTCACGATCGCCCTGGACCAGCCCTATCATTTGTCGAATCCGCTGATCTTCGAACACGATGGCGAGATCATCATGATACCGGAAACGATGGCGCAGCGGCGGGTCGAGATCTATCGCTGCCTCGATTTCCCGGCTCGATGGGAATTGGCTGCGACGCCGATCCAGGGTCTCGACATCGCCGATCCCTGCGTCATCCGCCATGACGGGCGCTGGTGGCTGTTCGCGGCGGTCGCGGAATTCGGTTGCCCCGGATGGGAGGATCTGCATGTGTTCTGGGCCGACGATCTGGTCGGCCCATGGCATCCCCATGCGCAGAATCCCGTCGTGTCGGACGTCGGCGAGGCAAGGCCGGGCGGTCGCATGTTCGTGCGGGACGGCAGGCTGCATCGCCTGGCTCAGGACTCGGCCGGCGGGTATGGTTCGGGCTTGCGGCTTTGCGTGGTCGATGAACTCTCGCCGACCCGCTACCGCCAGCGCATGGTCGCGGCGCTCGACCCGTTCAAATTCGGCATGAATGGCGTCCATGCCTATGATTTCACGGATGAATTCGAAACGATCGATGGGCGCCACTATCAGGCGGTGCTGGGCCGGTGGCGGTTCAAATGGCCGTTTCCCCGGTGGCTGCGAAAGAATTGAACCGATGAAAGCGCAGAGGGATAAGCCGTGGTGACCGGGATTTCCTGGGTCAATGAAATCGCGACGGAACGCCATTTGGCGGCGATCCGCGATCTGTTCTGCCTGACGCATGGCTATCGCCGCCCGCAAGCGTTCGATCGTTGGAAATTGTTCAGCACCGATTTCGGCCGGTGCCCGTCGATCGTTGCGATGCAGGGCGATCGCTGCGTCGGGCTTTATACCGTGCTGCCGACCCCGCTGATCCTTGATGGCGTCAGGGTTTCGGGCGCTCAGTCGGTCGATACCATGACGCACCCCGACTTCCGTGGCCGCGGCATGTTCCTGAGCCTCGCCCGCAGTTGCTACGAAGAGGCCGCCAGCGACATCGCCCTGATGTACGGGCTGCCCAACCAGAACAGCTATCCCGGTTTCATCAAGCATCTCGGCTGGACGCATCTTGATGACATCACGCGCTGGGTCCGCCCGCTTGCCGTGCCGCAGCGGCTGCCCCGCATCGTCGCCTCGTTGGCCGATCCGCTGATCAGCGGCGTGGCGGGGCTGGGGCCGGTTACCTGCTCGGTCGGTGCCATGGCGGGTGCCGACGTGCCAGCGGTCGAAGCCTCGATCCGGCCCGCGGCCCGCTGCTTCGTCGAAAAATCCGCCCGCTGGCTCGCCTGGCGCTACGCGGCCGATGCTGGAAGCGCGTTTCACCGGCTGACGATCGGGCCGCCCGAGGCGCCCGATGGGCTGATCGTCTTCGAGGAGCTTCCCGCGAACGACGGCGGTACGGCGCATTCGGCGCGCATCATGGAATGGCTGGGCCGAACGGCCGACGCCAAAGCGGCTGTTCTCAGAGGCTGACCCATAATTAAGTTGAGTGATTTCAGTCCTTTGTGGTTCGATGTTGTTGCGAATAACGTCGAAGGCACAAGATCATGTGGACAGAAATCACTCGCTCGCAGTATCGGCGGGAAGGGTTGCGGTATTCAAGCGATATGACAGAGGCAGAGTGGTCAGTTCTCGAACCGGTGCTTCCGGGCAGGGCCAGACGGGGCCGGCCTCGGCTGGTGGATCTGCGCGCGGTCGTGAATGCCATGCTATACATTTCTCTGACGGGCTGCCAATGGCGCCTCCTGCCCAAGGATTTTCCCGCCGTTTCGACGGTACAAAGGTACTTCTACCGGTGGCGTGACGATGGGACCTGGACCCAAATCAACCACCTCTTGGTCATGCTGGTGCGCGAGATGACGGGACGGGAGGCCAGCCCTACGGCCGGAGTCATCGACAGCCAGTCCGTCAAGACGACCGAAGCCGGCGGCCCTCGTGGCTATGACGCGGGCAAATGCATCAAGGGCCGGAAACGTCATCTTCTTACTGATACCAATGGCTTGCTGGTTGGTGTGATCGTTCACGCCGCCGACATTCAAGACCGCGACGGCGCACCAGCACTCCTCGGTTCGATCCGCAAGACCTTGCCCTGGCTGCGCCACATCTTTGCTGATGGGGCCTACGCGGGTCCCAAGCTCGAAACGGCGTTGGCGCAAATCGGCACTTGGAGCCTGGAGATCATCAAGCGCTCCGACAAAGCCGAGGGCTTCGAACTGCTGCCCAGGCGATGGGTCGTCGAGCGCACCATCGCATGGCTCAACCGCAATCGTCGATTGGCCAAGGACTTCGAAGCCACCATCGAAAGCGCCGTCGCCTGGATCATGATCGCCAGTATCAAGCTACTCTCAAGGAGAATAGCCCGGGCTTAATCAACCAAGCCGATTCCGGGTCAGACTCTCAGACAGTTTGTCCGAATGGCGGCGCGGCGCGGCTATCGCTCGATTTCCTATAGTACCAACGATCCGCAGGCGCGGCCGCTATTGCGACGCAACCTGTTCTTCGAGCGGGGGCAGTTTCCGCTGATAACCCGAGCGCCCGATCCGGGAATCCGGACGCTCGCGAAAGGCGACGTAGTCATTCAAGGGGGCGATATGGATTGACCGATCGTCACCCGCTTAACTGGACGGGGCTGGTCAGTCCGCGGCGTGATGTTTCGACGTCGCCACGAGCTTGATGCGCCCAAAAACCTTTAGGGTCTGGGGCTATCTAAAGAAAGCCTTGGTCATGTCCGACTTGGGGGTACTGCTCCCCTGAGCCTTACCCAGAAATGATGCTCAAAAGAACAAGGGCGTAGCCGTTTCCAGCGAAGCCCTGTTTTCGTTCAGCAATTGTTGGTCGGGCATGCCGGATTTGAACCGACGACCCCCAGTCCCCCAGACTGATGCGCTACCAGACTGCGCTAATGCCCGTCCGCCAACA
>JAXDMU010000086.1:0-2587 GCA_034665905.1 Aliidongia sp.
TCGGACGGCGTCGCCAACCGGGGCGTTTCCTCGATCAGCCGCGCGGCCGGAAAGAACCGGGCCGGCACACCGAAATACGCCGCCAGCGCATGCACCGCCACCTCGTCGGCTTTGAGGTCGATCGAGACGATGCAGGCGAGCGAAGCGGGCGCGAACCCGCCGTCGCGCAGAACCGTTTCGGCCAGATCGATCAACTCCTCCGACGCACAGCCACGCTCGCAACCGACGCCGAGCGCCAGCGTGGCCGGATGATAGATGAGCGCCGTTTCATTGGGCGCTGCAACGTGCGGCGTGACGCGAATAGCGACCATCTCGGCGCCATCCTTGACCAGTCCTTCCAGCCAGGGCGCATACCCATCAAGTTCGGCCCCGGCCCCGGCAAGCAGCGCGGCGGCCGTGGCCTTGGCGCGGTCGGGATTGGCAAGGCGCCATCCCGCGGGCGGCTCGTCGAGCGCCACGCCCAGGCTGAGATCGCCCGCCGTGGTGATCGATGGCGCGATCCCGAGCACCGCAGCGACATGGCGGGCCAGCGCATTGCCGCCTTGATGCCCGCCGAGTAACGGGACCACGGCCGAGCCGTCCTCAGCCACGGCCAGCATCGGCGGCTCGGCCCTCTTGTCCGCCAGCAGCGGCGCCACCGCCCGGACCAAGATCCCCGCGGCACAGATACCGATCACAGCCTGCCCTTCAGCGAAAAGCGCGGCGATGCGCGCCACCGCACCGTGGCCGGCAAGATCGTGACAGGTCGCACCCGGCAAACCGTCGGCAAGACGCCTTGCCAGCCGCAAACCCACCGGGGTCAGGGAAAGGATCGCGATGCGATCGGGCCAGACGCTCATCGCCACGCCTCGCCGCGCTTGTGCATCAGGATCATCGAGAAATACGGCACCTGTGCGGGATCGACCGCATCGAGCGGCAGGAGTTTCTGTTCGCCCAGCGTCGCACGCTCTATATAGCGCGCCCGACCGGTCAGGCCGAGTTGGTCGAGCACGGTGCGGACCTTGATGAAATGGCGACCGAGCTTGATGATCGCCGCGGCATCGACATCTTCCAGCCGGCGCACGAGTTCGGCCTCGGGCAGCGGGCCGGGCAATACCGCCAGCACATCGTTGCGCGCGGCCAGCGGCGCTTGCAAAGCCGCGGCCGCCGCGGTCAGCGACGAGACGCCGGGCACGATCTCGACCCGGTATTGCCCCGCGAGCCGGCCGAACAGATACATGAAGGAGCCATAGAAGAACGGATCGCCCTGGCACAGCACGGCGACATCCCTGCCCCGATCGAGTTCCCGCGCGATCCGCTGGGCCGCTTGGTCATAGGCCGCGCGGGCCGGTTCGGGCGCGACTTCCATCGGCACTTCGATGACGATCTCGTCCTGGCCGCGATCGAGCCAGCGCTGGACGATGGCACGGGCGAAGCTCTCGCCGCCGAGCGGCGCCGGATATGCGACGACCGGGGCGGCTTGCAACAGGCGCAATGCCTTGATGGTGATGAGTTCAGGATCGCCCGGCCCGATGCCGAGCCCCCAGATGGTGCCAGTTTTCACTTTTGCTCCACGCGATACAAGGTCAGCACCATTTGTTTGCCGTTGGAATAATCGAAGCCCTCGACCTGACCGACGCTGCGCAGTTGGGTTTCGCGCGCCGCCAGCGCCGCGCGAAACGCCGCGTCCGCACGGCTCTCGATCAGCACGAGACCGATGCGATGTTCGGCCAGATCTGCCGCCGCAGCATCAGGTGAAATCAGCGCGGTATCGGTGCCGAGCAGGAAGACCAGACTCGCCTCGGTATAGCCACTGCTGGCGATCCGTTCGCCCGGCAACCGCTCGGTCGCAACAAGCCGGGCGGCGGAGCGGCTGAGCCAGAGGCCGTCGAGCGACGGCAACACGCCGACCAAACCCGGCACGAGCACCAGCAACCCCACGGAAATTACGACAAATGCACTGGCCGGGCCGAGACGCAGCCGGTCGCGGGCGAAGATCTGCCAGATCGCCACCAGCGCCGCCGCCAGGGCGATACCCCCTGCCGGCCGCACCAACCCGTGGCCTCCCAGCGACTCGGCAAACAGCGGCAGGAGCAGCAAGCCGATCCCCAAACCCAATCCAACTGCCGCCCAAAGCACCGGAAATACCGGACGAAACCGTGGGTGCAGCCCCGGCATACCCTCTTCGCCCAGTGCCACCAATGCTTTGGCCGACAGCAGTGCCAATGCGGGATAGAGCGGCAGCACGTAATGCGGCAGCTTCGTCGGAATCAGTTCGAGCAGGAGCCAGAACGGCACGATCCAGGCAATCAGCAGCCGCGCCGCCGGCAGCCGGCGCGACCGCCACGCCCAGACCAGCCCGGCACCCAAAAACAGCGAAGCCGGCCAGAAGGTGACGGGAAGAAAGGCGAGGTAATAGCCCGGCGGCGCCCCGTGCGCCTCCTGCGCGCCGGCAACCTTGCCGAGGAAATCATGACCGACCGAGTCCTGGAGAAACGCCCCGCCGGTCCGTATTTCGATCAGCACCAGCCAGGGCAGCACAATCAGCAGCGCGAGCGGCACGCCCCACAACGGCCGCAGATCGCGGAGCCAGCGCGCGCGCCGATCG
>JAXDMU010000087.1:0-14102 GCA_034665905.1 Aliidongia sp.
TAATGCGCTTTCTGCCCGATACCATCGCCGCGATCATCGAGCGTCAAGCGTCGCGCCCGTCGCCGCTTGCGCCCGAAGGCCCCTTTCCGATCGACCGGCAAAAGCAGGTCGGGCTGAAGCTGATGGCCGCCTTGGGCTTCGATTTCGATCATGGCCGACTCGATGCCAGCGCACACCCGTTCTGCGGCGGCACGCCCGACGATGTCCGGATCACGACGCGCTATCGCGAGGACGATTTCGGACGCGCACTCATGGGCGTGCTGCACGAGACAGGTCACGCGCTCTACGAGCGCGGCCTGCCGGCGAATTGGCGGCGCCAGCCGGTCGGGCGGGCGCGCAGCATGAGCATCCATGAGAGTCAGTCACTGCTGATCGAGATGCAGGCCTGCCGCTCGCGCGAGTTCCTGGAATTTCTGGCGCCGATTCTGCGCGATACCTTCGGCGGCAGGGGGGCGGCCTGGGAGCCCGAAAATCTCTATCGCTGGAACACTCGGGTCGAGCGCAGCCTGATCCGGGTCGATGCCGACGAAGCGACCTATCCGGCCCATGTCATCCTGCGCTATCGTCTGGAAAAGGCGCTGATTGCCGGCGACCTGACGCTCGACGAACTGCCGGGCGCCTGGCGCGACGGCATGCGGGCGCTGGTCGGCATCGTGCCGCTCGACGATCGCGACGGCGTCCTGCAGGATATCCATTGGTATCAGGGGTTGTTTGGCTATTTCTCGACCTATACGCTGGGAGCAATGACCGCGGCGCAATTGTTTCAGTCCGCCACCGCCGGCCAGAAGGTGATTCTGCCGGCCATCGCGACCGGCGATTTCCGGCCGCTGCTCGGTTGGCTGCGCCACCACGTCCATGCGCGTGCCTCCTCGGTTCCGGCCGCCCGGATCGTGGCCGACGCCACGGGCAATGTGCTCGACGTCACCATCTTCGAACGCCATTTGGCGACACGCTATCTGCGCGACACCTGACCCCGCTTCCTCTAAATCCCGGAGAGCTGAATGCGTTTCTCGCTGCTTCTCGCCCTGGCACTCACCGTCACCGCGCCGGCCTGGGCTGCCGATGCGGCCCTCGAAAAAGCCGTCGCTGACCCGCAACGTACCGCGGCGTTCCGTGACCGCGATACGTACCGCCACCCGGTCGGCGAACTGGAATTCTTTGGCCTCCGGCCCGACGCCACGGTGGTCGAGATCTGGCCGTCGGGCGGCTATTGGACCGAGATCCTGGGGCCGTATCTTCATGATCACGGCAAACTCTATGCGGCGGGATCGCCGTCGGACACCGGCAAGGAAAGCACCGACAAGGCGCGTGCCAAATTCCAGGCCAAGCTCGATGCCGATCCGGCGCGTTTCGGCACGGTCAAGGTCACGGAATTCGGCCAGGATCACTACGATATCGCCCCGGCCGGTTCGGTCGATTTCGTGCTGACTTTCCGCAATCTGCATAATTGGATGGCCGGCGGGTATGCCGAGGCCGCGATGGCGGCTTTCTTCAAGGCTCTGAAGCCGGGCGGTGTGCTTGGGATCGAGGATCATCGCGCGCCCACGACAAAGCCGCAGGATCCCAAAGCCGCGAATGGCTATGTCCGCCAGGATTACGCCATCGAACTCGCCAAGAAGGCCGGCTTCGAATTCGTCGGCGCGTCTGAGATCGACGCCAATCCGAAGGACACCAAGGACTGGCCGGAAGGCGTCTGGACGTTGCCGCCAGCTTTTGCGCTCGGCGACAAGGACAAGGAAAAATATGCGGCGATCGGCGAGGCGGATAATTTAGTCCTGAAATTCCGCAAACCCGCATCGTGACGATGCGGCCCGGCGTCGTAGCGGCGACCGGATAGGATCGGACGCACGCGATGCAAGTGTCCTATATCAGCACGCGCCAGCCGGCCGGTACCGGCGAGCCGAAATCCTTCGAGGATATTCTGCTCGCCGGTCTGGCACCCGATGGCGGGCTCTACGTGCCAACCGGTATTCCGCGTCTTGCCGCGGACGAGATCCGGCGGTTGGGCCAACTCGATTATCCGGCGGTGGCCGCGGCGATCATGGCGCCCTTCATCGGCGATACCCTGTCGCGCCCGGACTTGGAAGCGCTGCTGCACGATGCCTACGCCGGCTTCGGCCACAAGGCGGTGGCGCCGCTGAAGCAGTTGGGCCGCGACGAGTGGCTGCTGGAGCTGTTTCACGGCCCCACGCTCGCCTTCAAGGATTATGCGCTTCAGGTGCTGGGTCGGTTGTTCGACACCATCCTGAGCCGCCGCCGCGAGCGGGTAACGATCGTCGGGGCGACGTCGGGCGATACCGGGTCGGCCGCGATCGAAGCGTGCCGCGACCGGGCCAATATCGACATCTTCATTCTCTACCCGCACGGCCGTACCTCGGAAGTGCAGCGTCGGCAAATGACGAGCGTTGTCGCCGGGAATGTCTATACGCTGGCGATCGAAGGCAATTTTGATGATTGCCAGGATCATGTGAAGGCGCTGTTCGCCGATGCTGAATTCCGTACCCGTTGCCGATTGTCGGCGGTGAACTCGATCAACTGGGCGCGGATTATCGCTCAGACCGTGTATTATTTCGTCGCCGGAACGGCTTTGGGTGCCCCCGATCGGCCGGTCTCCTTCGCCGTGCCGACCGGGAATTTCGGCAACGTCTATGCTGCCCATATCGCGCGCGCGATGGGGTTGCCGACCGATCGTCTTGTCATCGGCACCAACCGCAACGATATACTTTATCGTTTCATCGAGACCGGCGCGATGGCGATCGCCGGAGTCGAACCCAGTCTCAGCCCGAGCATGGATATTCAGGTCTCGAGCAATTTCGAGCGGTTGCTCTATGAAGTCACCGGCCGCGACGGCGCGGGCCTCGCTCGCATGATGAGCGCGTTTCGCGAAGCTGGCAGGCTCGATTGCGGTGCCGACGCTTGGCAACGGGTGCGCGGATTGATCGCCGCGCATCGCGTCGATGATGTCGGCACGCGCGAGACGATCGCCCGGGTCTTTCGCGAGACCGGCGAAATGCTCGACCCGCACAGCGCGGTCGCGGTTGCCGCGATGCAGGCGACCGGTGGCACGCCGGGCATTCCGCGCGTAGCACTCGCCTGCGCGCACCCGGCGAAGTTTCCGGAAATCGTCGAACAAGCGACCGGCCGCAAGCCGGAACTGCCAGCCCCTTTGCAGGATCTCATGACCCGCCCAGAACGCATCAACCTCGTCCCGAACGATCTTGGGGCCATCCGCAGCTTCATCGCCACCCGCACTCGGTGTGGAGGTATCGCATGACCGAACCGGAAATCACGACGCTGCCCAATGGGCTGCGCATCATCACCGACCGGATGGCCGCGGTCGAAACGGCGTCGATCGGGCTTTGGGTCGATGTCGGCACGCGCAACGAGCCGGCCGAGATCAACGGCGTCGCCCATCTGCTGGAGCATATGGCGTTCAAGGGCACCGAGCGGCGCTCGGCGCGCGCCATCGCCGAAGAGATTGAAAATGTCGGCGGCCATCTCAATGCCTATACCTCGCGCGAGCACACCGCCTATTACGCGCGCGTGCTGAAGGACGACGTGCCGCTCGCCGTCGATCTCTTGTCCGATATCCTTCAGCATTCGGTGTTCGATGCCGACGAGTTGCAGCGTGAGCGCACGGTCATCCTTCAGGAAATCGGCCAGGCACTCGATACGCCGGACGATGTGATCTTCGACAATTTCCAGGAATGCGCCTATCCGGATCAAGGGCTGGGGCGTCCGGTCCTGGGCCAAGCTGAAATCATCCGGACGATCGAGCGTGGCGCCATCGCCGATTACATGAGCACGCATTACGGCGCCTCGCGCATGGTGCTTTCGGCGGCCGGTGCGGTCGATCACGCGCGGGTCGTCGATCTTGCCGCCCGGCATTTCGGCGATCTGGCGGACAAGCCGGCGATCGCGGTCGAAGCGGCCCGCTATCAAGGTGGCGACCGGCGCGAGGAAAAGGATCTGGAGCAGGTTCATCTCGTGCTGGGCTTTCCATCGGTCGGCTATGCCGATCCCGATTACTATGCCGCCTCGATGCTCTCGACCATCATCGGTGGCGGCATGTCGTCCCGCCTCTTTCAGGAAATTCGCGAGAATCGCGGGCTCGTCTACACGATCTATTCCTTCGGTGCCGCCTATGAGGATGGCGGCCTGTTCGGCATCTATGCCGGAACCGGCGAGGAAGAGGTCAGCGAACTCATGCCGGTGCTGTGCGACGAACTGGTCAAGACCGCAGACAGCCTGACCGAGGCCGAAATCGCCCGGACACGGGCGCAGATCAAGGCCAGCCTGTTGATGGGGCTGGAAAGCAGTTCGTCGCGCGCCGAGCATTTTGCCAACCACATGCTGATCTATGGCCGGCCGCTGTCGAGCCGGGAAATCGTCGCCTCGATCGACGCTGTCGATGCCGGCGCGATCGCGCGGGTCGCCCGACGGATCTTCGCGGCCCCGCCGACCTTTACGGCGCTGGGACCGATCGGCAAGGTTGAAAGCTTCGAGCAAATCGCGGGGCGACTGGCGCCATGATCGGGACATGTCGCCGCTGAGCGGCTGGTTCGCCGGCCGGCTGCCGATGGTCCGGTTGGAAAATGAGCAGGTCCATCTGCGGCGGCCGATGGTTGCCGATTGGTCTGCCTGGGCCGAACTTCGCGCGGCGTCGAGCGATTTTCTCAAGCCATGGGAGCCGAGTTGGACCATCGACGCCCTTTCGCGCGCCGCCTTTCGCCGCCGGCTTCAGCGCTACGCCGCCGATTGGCGCTGTGACGAAGGGTACAGCTTCGTCATCGTCCGCAACGAGGATGGCAAGCTGCTGGGCGGGATCGGCCTGTCCAATCTGCGCCGTGGCGTCGCCGAAACCGCCAGTGTCGGCTATTGGATCGGACTGCCCTTTGCAAGGCAGGGCTATATGGCAGGGGCGCTCGGTCTCATGCTGGACTACGGCTTCGATCGGCTGGGCCTGCATCGGATCGAAGCCGCCTGCCTGCCCTCGAACCAGCCCAGCCGCAACCTGCTGGCCAAGATGCGATTTCGCGAGGAGGGGTATGCCAAGCGCTATCTGTGCATCGACGGGCGCTGGCAGGACCATGTGCTCCATGCGCTGCTGACGGAGGAGTGGCGGGAGAAATGAGGGGGTGCGGTGCCGCCGAATGCGCACCGGATCGCTTTGATCTCGGGGACGAGCCATACTGGAACGCCCGGGGCTAACGGTGTATAGCTCTGGCGCATGATGGAAGTTCCTTTTCAATGACGGCGGGACGCGCTGGCGCGCTGGCCGATCTGCTGATCGATTTCTCCGGTCTCTGCGTGCTGGTCCTCGGCGATCTGATGGTGGATTGCTGGGTCTATGGCCAAGTCGAGCGGATCTCGGCCGAAGCGCCGATTCCGGTCTTGCGCGTCGAGCCCGAGCGGCAGCGTTGGACGCTGGGCGGCGCCAGCAATGTCGCCGAGAATGTCGCGGCACTGGGGGCCAAGGCGATTCTGATCGGCGTCACCGGCGCCGATGCGGCCGCCGCCGAGATGGCACGGCTGACCGGTGCGATCGATACCTGCCTGGTCGGCGCGGTGGATCGGCCGACCACGCTCAAGACCCGATACATCGCCCATGGCCAGCAATTGCTGCGCGCCGATCAGGAAAGCACTGCGCCGCTCGACGACGCGACCGCCACCGCCGTACTGGCGGCGTTCCGTGCGAAGCTCGCCCAGGCCGACATCGTCATTCTGTCCGATTACGCCAAGGGCGTGCTGTGCGATCCGGTGCTGTCGGGCGCCATCGCCGCTGCTGCGGCGGCCGGCATTCCGATTGTCGCCGATCCGAAGCGGCTCGATTTCGCCCGCTATCGCGGCGTCACCGTGTTGAAGCCGAACCGGCTCGAAGCCAGTCGCGCCACCGGGATCGATTGTTCCGATAACGCAACGACTGAGGCGGCCGGGCGCGTTGCGCTCGCCGCGACCGAGGCGCAGGCGATTTTGGTGACGCGCGGCGAGCACGGCCTGTCGGTGATTGCGGCGAACGAACCGGCGCTGCATCTGCCGACGCAGGCCCGTCGGGTGTTCGACGTCTCGGGTGCCGGCGATACGGTGATCGCGGTTTTCGCCGTGGCGCTGGCCGGTGGTGCCGGTCTGGCCGATGCGGCACGGCTCGCCAATGTCGCGGCCGGCATCGTCGTCGCCAAGCCTGGCACCGCGACGGTCAGCCGCGATGAGTTGGCTGACGCGCTCCATGTCGATGATCTGCTGGCGACCGACCGCAAGATCATGGCGCTTGATCAAGCGGTCGAGCGCGTCGCCGGCTGGCGCGCGCGCGGCCTCAGCGTCGGCTTCACCAATGGCTGCTTCGATCTGATCCATCCGGGCCATGTGGCGCTACTCAGCAGGGCGCGCGCGACATGCGACCGGCTGGTGGTCGCGCTCAACACCGACGCCTCGATTCAGCGGCTGAAGGGTCCGGATCGGCCGATCCAATCCGAGGGCGCCCGTGCCACGGTGATGGCCTCGATCGGCGCGGTCGATCTGGTCGTGCCGTTCGCCGAGGATACACCGATCCAGCTAATCGAGGCGCTGAAGCCCGATGTGCTGATCAAGGGCGCCGATTACACGATCGATCAGGTGGTTGGCGCCGATTTCGTCCAGGCCCATGGCGGGCGGGTGGCACTGGTGCCGCTCGAACAGGGGCAGAGCACCAGCCGCACTATCGCCCGGATACGAACTACACCGATCAGCTGAACAGCACAGCATGCAGCTTCAGCAAAGCCAGCAGTCCGCCGCCCAACAGCCCGGCCAGCAGGACGAGAAACCATAGCCAATGCAGGTGCTTGCTGGGGTGCTGCGATCGTTCGAGCGCGCCGGCGGACGCCGCAGGCACAGTCTCCTGGCGGGTGGAACGGACCCTTTCCTGGCGCCGGTCGGCGCGGATCTCGGCGATTTTGGCCTTGGTCTGCTGAAGCTTTTCTTCCCGTTCGGCCGCGCGATGCTCATCCTCGCGCGTGCGGCGGTAGATCGTTGCCGCCGTGATGAGGCCGGTCTGCGCATTGACCTCTTCGCGCACCACGCAGACGCCGAACGGGCGTCGTCCCGAGGAGAGAATCCGTTCGGCCTCCGCTTCGGCCTCGTCGCGGTCGGTTAGGACCAGTTCGGTCAGCCATTTGCCGGCGGTGAAGACCCGTACCTCATAGCTTGCCGTCTCGGGTAGGCGAATGGCTTGGTTGGGCTTGTCGGTCATGGCGCAGACCTTTCGAAGGTACGTACTTTTCAGGCGGCCGATGTTCCGCCGATCCTTGCCAAATGGTGCGCGCATCCGGTTAAACCGCCGTTTCCATTCGACCATTGCTTTCTATGTTTTCGCCGTCATGTCCAACCCGCCGTTCGCCAAGCTTGACCTGGGCGCCCGTCTCGCGGACAAAGCGGCCTTGAGCCCGGTGCTGTCGCCGCGGCGCGATGGGGAGCGAGACGGGATGGCGATCCTGGTCACCGGTGCGGCCGGCTTCATCGGATTTCATACCTGTGCGGCCCTTCTGGATCGGGGCGAGCAGGTCGTCGGCCTTGACAATCTCAATGATTATTACGAGGTCGCCCTGAAGCAGGCGCGGCTGGCGCAGCTCGAAGCCCGCGCGGGCTTCTCCTTCGAGCAATTGGATCTGGCCGATACTGCGGCGATGCAGGATCTCGCCCGGCGGCACCGGAATTTAACCGGCATTATCCACCTCGCCGCCCAAGCCGGCGTGCGCTATTCGATTGACCACCCGCGCAGCTATATCACCAGCAATGTCAATGGGTTCCTTGAAATCCTGGAACTGGCCCGCACCCTCGGGCCGGGCGTGCCGCTGGTCTATGCCAGTTCCTCGTCGGTCTATGGTGCGGCCAGCGCCGTGCCGTTCTCGACCGAGGCGCGCTGCGACACCCCGGTCTCGCTCTATGCCGCGACCAAGCGGTCGAACGAGTTGATGGCCCAGACCTACAGCCATCTCTATCGGGTGAAGGCCACGGGCCTGCGCTATTTCACCGTCTATGGCCCGTGGGGCCGCCCGGACATGGCGCCCTGGCTCTTCACCGACGCGATCCTGGCCGGGCGGCCGATCCCGGTCTTCAATCACGGCGACATGCACCGCGACTTCACCTATATCGACGACATCGTCGCCGGCACGCTGGCCGCACTCGACCGCGGCCCCTGCGACGACGGCATCGCCCCGCCGCATCGGCTCTATAATCTGGGCAATCACCGCAGCGAAAAGCTGCTGGATTTCATCGGGGCGATCGAACGCGCGTGCAATCGCAAGGCCGAGCTGGTGCTGAAGCCGATGCAGCCGGGCGACGTGCGGGAGACTTTTGCGGATATCGCCGCGACGGAGCGCGATCTGAGCTATCGGCCGGTAATGACGATCGGCGAGGGCGTGCCGCGGTTCGTCGAGTGGTTCCGGGGGTATCGCGGGGTGTGAGTGAGAAATGCCGGAAGCCGGCCCGGCGCATTTCACCGCGTATCAATGCTGTCCCAAATCTCGCCGATCAGGTCGAGGCGTTCGGCCGGCGACAGGTGGCTATAGTCGATGGCGGGCATGGCTGAGCGTCCTCTGGTAATTGCCCGCTCCACGGCTTGGGCAACGAACGGGTCTGTTCGATTGTAGCACAAGGCGATGGGCACCGCTCGGCCCGTTAGGGGCGCGTCACGGCAAGTGGCCCCAGTGAGCGAGGAAAATCTCGACCAACCTGTCGCACCCCGCCTGATCCACCGCATCGAACCGCGCCGCGACTGGTGCATCCAGATCGAGTACGCCGATGACATCGCCGTCATGGATCAGGGGTACGCCTTCTCGACAATCATAACGCCTCCACCAACGCGCAGGATGGCGGCTTCCTTAGACCGCATGAGCGACATCGGTATCACGTCCCAATGATGCCGTGCTTGCGCAGAAAATTACGCAGTTGGTGGTAGCTCAGATTCAGAAATTTGGCGGTATTCTTCTGGTGATGGGCGTTGGTTTCGAGCGCACGCTTCAGCAGATCATGCTCGATGACCCGGATATGCTCGCAGAAATCATAGGGGCCGGGCGGGGCGGGTGGGGCGGCGATTGAGGGGGCCGCACTCGGCACCCCAACGGCCGCCGACAGCACCGGGGGCGTCGGGGCGGCCGGGCGCCAGGGTGAGGCGAACGGGTCGAAAATGATGTCGTCGATCGGCTGCTCCGGATCGGCCGCGCGATACACCGCGCGTTCCACGACATTCTTCAATTCCCGAATGTTGCCCGGCCAGTCATGCTCCTGAAGCGCCTGGAGTGCGCGCGGGCTGAATCCCGAAAAGACTTCGCGCTTCATTTCCTTGGTCATTTGCAGTGCCATATGATCGGCCAGCAGCTCGATATCCTCGGCCCGTTCGCGCAGCGGCGGCAGGGTCACGACATCGAAGGCCAGGCGATCGAGCAGATCGGCGCGAAACTTGCCGGCGGCGGCCCAGGCCGGCAGATCGACATTGGTCGCGGCGACCAGCCGGACATCGACCTTGATCGTCTCCGACCCGCCGACCCGCTCGAAGGTGCCGTATTCGACCACGCGCAGGATCGTCTCCTGCACCGTCAGGGGCGAATTGGCGATCTCGTCGAGGAAGAGCGTGCCGCGATGGGCCAGTTCGAACCGGCCGAGCCGGCGCTTTTGCGCTCCGGTAAAGGAGCCCGCCTCGTGGCCGAACAATTCGGCCTCCAGCAGGGTTTCGCTGAGCGAGGCGCAGTTCAGCTTGATGAAGGGCTGGTTCCAGCGTGAGGACAGATAATGCAGCCGTGCCGCCGCCAGTTCCTTTCCGGTGCCGCGCTCGCCGATCACCAGCACCGGCTTGGCGAGCGGTGCCAGCAGCGAAATCATCGTCATGCTGTGCTGAAAGCTCGGCGAGCGACCGAGCGGGGTGGCAAGCTCCGGTGCGTCGAGCGGCATGGCGAGTCTGGCCTCTTCTTGGTGACGGGAATCGTCAAAAAATCGCAAGTTACGCTATCCGGGTCGGGGGTGGCGCACAAGCGTCGAAATTTTTTCTAGTATATCCAAAGACTTGATCTGGCGGATCGAGTTGGCACGGGCCGTGAAATGGAGAAGCTGAGTTTTCCAGCCATAACGGCATGAAGGAGCAGCATTATGGGAGTCTTTTCCCGCATCAGCGATATTGTGAATTCCAACCTCAACTCGATCCTCGATCGGGCGCAGGATCCGGAAAAGATCATCCGGCTGATCATTCAGGAGATGGAGGACACGCTGGTCGAAGTTCGCTCCGCGGCGGTCAAGACCATCGCCGAAAAGAAGGAGCTGGAGCGCAAGATCGCCAACCTGACCCGTGAGCGCGACGAGTGGCAGGCGAAGGCCGAACTGGCCCTTGCCAAGGACCGCGAGGATCTGGCCAAGGGCGCCTTGCAGGTCAAATCGCGGCTGGTTCAGGATCTGGTCGCCCTGGAACGCCAATGCGGCCAGATTGATGAAGGTCTGGCGCGGCAAAGCGACGACGTGGTCAAGCTTCAGCAAAAGCTGGCCGACGCCAAAACCCGCGAGACCCAGATGGTCGCCCGGCACCAGACCGCGACCAACCGGCTGAAGCTGCGCACCACGCTCTATGACTCGCGGGTCACCGACGCCTTCACCCGGTTCGAACAGGTCGAACGTGCCCTTGACGAGTTGGAAGGGCGAGTGGATGTTTATGACATCGCACGCCCCAAGAGCGTCGCCGACGAGATCGCCGAACTGGAAGCGTCGCATCAAATCGAGAATGAACTGGCCGACCTCAAGGCCAGGCTCTCCCAGAAGACCGAAAGGAACTGATCGTGCACGGCAATATCGACTTCAACGCCGTCGTGATCATTTTCATGGTCATCGTAATGCCGGTCTGGCTGTTCCTGCATTACGGCGCGCGGTGGCGACAATCGAAGGTGCTGACGGCGGAAAGCGAGCGCACGCTGGGTGAACTCAGCGATACCGCGGACCGGCTCCAGACCCGCATCGACAATCTGGAGCGGCTGCTCGATGTGGCCGCCCCGGAATGGAGGAAGAAATTATGAGACCCGGTCAATTCCACTGGTCGAATAATCCGATCCGGCTCTATCGGGACACGCGGCACGGCCGGATCGCCGGCGTCTGTGCCGGGCTGGCGCTCTATTTCGACATCAAGGTCAAGTTCGTGCGGATTGCGGTCATCCTCGGCATGGTGTTCGGCTTGTTCGTTCCGATCCTGCTCGCCTATATCTTGCTCGCCATGCTGTTGAAGCCGATGCCGGAGCAGTTGTTCAAATCCGAAACGGAAGAACGCTTCTGGCGGACGGTCAATGTGGCGCCCAATCTGAGTGTTGGCGAGTTGAAGACCCGGTTCCGTTCGCTCGACCGCCGGCTGGCCGAGATGGAGGCGCGCGTCACCTCCGACGAATTCAGCCTGCGGCAGAAGTTTCGCGATCTGAACGCCTGATCCGTTAACCCGATTTCCTGATGTCTCGGCGACCATAGCAGGGTCGGCGCCATCGCGTCGGCCCGGCCGCCGGAGGTTTGCCTGACGATCGGGATCGAAAGAGGAGTTGCGGAAAATGTCCGGTTTCGGAGTTTTCGTGGCGATCTGTATGCTGGCCCTGGTGGCCGACGGCATGGCCCAGGCGATACCGGCAGCCGACCCAGTACCCTGCCGCTTCACCCTGGAACGCGGCCTGTCGGCGGCCGAAGGTGGCGAGGAAACCTGGGTGCTGACTTGCCATCGCGGCCCGATCGCACCGGCCGCACGCACCGTCTCGTTGCGCCGCGTGGCGACACCGGGTCCGGCACTGGTTGCCGACTAACTAGGCTCGTGCCGGATCGCCTGTGCGCGGCCCTTCCAGTGTCCGCCGCGGCCACGCGCGTAATTCACCGCCGACCCGATGGTCGCGGCGGCATAGAAGCCCGCAATCGCCGGCAGCGCCAGTGTGCGGAGCGGATTGAGGCGATAGAAGCGCAAGGTCGGCAGAAAGGCGAGGCTCATCGCGAGCCACGCGGCCATGCCCAGCCCGCGCGCCCAGCCTGAGGCGAAGAGAGTGAGCAGTGGCGGGGTCAGATAGGTCAGGACGAGGCCGGCGATCGTCCCGGTCAACAGCAGCATCGAATAATGCAGCTGGGTATAGGCGGTGCGCGCGATCATCGCCCAGATCTCGCGCCAGTCCGCATAATCGCGCAGCGACTCGGTATCCTGCGTGACATCGAGCCGGATGCGGCCGCCGCTGTGCTTGATTGCGGCCGCCAGACTGCAATCATCGATCAGCGCGCCGCGGATCGCCGCGATGCCGCCGATGCGGCGGAGTGCCGCCGGGCGGATCAGCATGCAGCCGCCGGCCGCTCCTGCACTGCGTCGTCGCGGATCGGCCGCCCAGCGCGGCGGGTACAGCATGAAAAAGAAAAAGATGAAGGCGGGGATGAAGGCGCGCTCGGCCCAGGAGCGGCAGCGCAGCTTGACCATCAGCGAAACCAGATCGCAGTTCTCCGCCTCGGCCCGATCGACCAGTTGCGCGACGTTCCGGGCGCCATGTGCAATATCAGCATCGGTCAGCAGCAGGAAATCGGGGGCCAAGGTCTCGGCCGCGGCCAGCCCTTCAGCGACGGCCCAGAGCTTGCCGGTCCAGCCGGCCGGCAGATCGCGGGCCGCAAGGATCGTCAGGCGGTCGGCACCGCCGCACGCCGCTGCTGCATCGCGGGCGATCCGGGCGGTGTCGTCGCTCGAATGATCGTCGACCAGCACGATCGCCAGCGAACCGGCATAGTGTTGCGTCAGCAGCGAGGTCACGGCAACGCCGATCCCGGCCGCTTCGTCGCGCGCCGGAATCACCGCCACGACCCGCCGGCGGCCTCCGGATGGGGTGGCCGGGATCGGTTCGGCGACCTGCCAGAACCGACCGCGCAGCAGCAGCAGATAGAGCCAGATCAGCAGGCTGACCGCCCCAGCCGCGTTCAGCCAGAGTGTCTCGTTCAAACTGTCCACGGCTCTTGCGGCCGGCTTTCTAGCATCGTGCCGGCCGCCTCATGCGCATCGGACCTCTTCCGGGCATCGCCAAGCCGGTCGGCCCCGACCCGGAATCGGCACGGGATCGAGCGAGTTTCCCAGCCGGCGGCGGCCGGTGCGAATGACCGCACACAAATCCCCCAGCGTGACACCGTCGCGCCGCATGACCGCATGGGTCACCGGATCGGCCAGCAGATCAATGAGATCGGGTTCGATCCCGGCGCTGTCATAAGGCTTCTCGATGGTCATTCCGCCCTCGTTCGATTGCACGGTTATCCGCCAGCGACACAATCACCGGCGGCGGCGATTTCAAGGTTCGGTAGATCACGCAATATCGTTCGGTCAGCCTGATCAGATTGGCCAACTGGTCGGCCGAGGCATTCGTTTCCAGATCGAAACAAAGCCGAATGTCCTTGAACCCCACCGGGGCTTCCTTATCGACGCCCAGCGTACCGCGAAAATCGAGGTCGCCTTCGGCCAGAACCCGGCCACCCTGCAACTCTATATTCAAGGCCGTCGCCACGGCACGCACCGTGACACCGGCACAGGCGACCAGTGCTTCGAGCAGCATGTCGCCCGAACAGGCGGCGGTACCATCGCCACCCGTGGCCGGATGCAGCCCGGCGGTGACGAGTGCCGCACCAGTCTCGACCTTACAGGTAAGGCCGAGCGCATCAAGCGTGCCTTGCGCCTTCAAGGTGATCTGGGCCGCACCGGGCTCGGCGCGGTACCGGTCTTTCAGCGGGGCTTGCAAGGCGCGAAGATCTTCAGACTGCATATCTCATCTCCGTGACGGATCGGCTGTCGGCCGCATGACCATCATATGAACCAAGGACATCAACGAGGCGATGGCGCCAGCGTTGGAAACTATGGGTTGTCCGGCGCCTTGGGTGTGGCAAATCCGGGACGAACTCGGCGACGACTCAGCCGGGCGGGCCATCAAGCACGCCGATGTGGTCGGCCAACGCCAGGGCCTCGTCCATATCGTGGCTTATTAGCACAATTGTCGGGCGATAATGCCACCAAAGTGTCAGCAGATGCTCCTGCATCGACAGGCGTGTCACCGGGTCCAATGCGCTGAACGGCTCGTCGCGCAGCAAAAGCCTGGGCCGCACCGCGAGCG
>JAXDMU010000088.1:0-4910 GCA_034665905.1 Aliidongia sp.
GGCCGAACGTGCCGATCCTGTGCCTGACCGCCAATCAGCAGACCGCCCGCCGCCTGACCATGGTCTGGGGCGTTCACACGGTGCAGACCAAGGACATTGCGAGCTTTTCCGACATGGTGCAGAAGGCGTGCCGCATCACGCTGACCCAAGGCTTCGCACAGGAAGGCGGAAGGGTGGTCATCACCGCGGGCGTACCGTTCGGCACGCCGGGCGCCACCAATATTCTACGCATCGCCTGGGTTCATGCATGAGGGCTGCTCCCGTCGCCCGATTGTCCAACATCGCCCATCTCTCGCGCAAATCATCAGAAAAATATCCACTACGACACAGGTCCCGACATCGCTCCCGGCGGTAATGACGCGCCGTAGCGTTCCAGCATGGCCGTGCCGATCTGCGAAGAAGACGGCCAATGACCGCGCCGCGCCCCGGCATGGCGGTGGTAACGCTCAAGCGAAGTCGGATCCGGTTGGACCGGCCGCCCGGCGTCCAGGAAGAGAAAACCGACCGCATCGCTCGGCAGGTGCAGGATGAAGGCTTCGGCCGCGTCGAGCATTGCTTTGATCTGCTTGTGCATCTGTCTGAAATCGAGGGGCTTTTCGGTGGCCAGCGCCTGGAACTCATCGGCGGTGAAGCTGCTGTGACGGCGAATTTCGGCCAGCATCTCCTCGGGCGTCATGCCCGGAAAGCGACCGACAGCGGCGGTTATGACGGCACCGAGTGGCAGGATACGGTCGTGGATCGTGAGCAGATCGACAATATCGCGCGGCACCCGCCGATCGGCCGCGGCAGCCGCCTTGTTCGTGGCCAGATCCGCAGGATGCAGCACATAGCCGAACAGTTCATCCGGTTGGGCCGGGAAAAAGCGGAAATCGGCATCGGCGACCCATTCAAGCTGCGTCTGTTCGCCGAGACCGCCGACCAACGCCGTGCGTTTACCGGCGGCACGGCCCGATAGCCAGTCTAGCTGGAAGCCGGCAGCGGCGATGAGTGCGGCATCGTTTTCGGCGATAGCGACAAGCCGCTCGTCACCGTCCTGGAAGATGTCGATATCGGCGGAAAAGCGCGGCCCCTCATGGTTGAGGGCGATCGCACCGGCGACATAGCTATCCGGGCTCCGCTGGCCGGCAAGCAAACGGAGCAGATGGGATTGCAGTTTAGTGAGGGGCACGGCACAGGCGCTCGATCGCTTCGGCCAGCCGCCGCCCGGCCATTGAGCCATGCGTGCGCAGGGAAGGCGTAATCGCCAGCGCCGCACCCGGTGTCGGGTGTTCCACCGGCCGCATGTTCCAGAGCGCAACCGCCCCATACTCGGCGAAGGCTTGCCGATAGAGGCGTTCGATCTCGATAAGCCGCTCTTGTATGTCCATGCTTCGTTCTAGCATGGCCGCGGCGGCAGCGCAAACCTCGCCCGGGCAAACGGTCGTCGCGCCCCAGATGCCGGAAGGCATGATCCAGGCCCGGCGTGCCGCGGTCGGGCTTGATTTCACCGCCCGATATGTCATCTTCACTCGGTCATTGAGGAAGTGGCATGAAACGAGGCGGCGGCAAAACGGATCGGCGATATCGCTGGGGCATTGTCCCGGCGCTCTTCGCGCTGTTCTGTCAGATCGTCGCGGCGGGTGTGATGCCGATGGCGGCGTTCGCCGCGACCGGTCCCGACGACTTCACCGCCAGCATCTGCCATGCCGGCAGCACAGAAGCGCCGCCGAGCCACCACCAACCGGCCGATTGCTCGCTTTGTCCGATCTGCCAGGGTCTGGCGCTGGGTGGCTTCGTCACGCCCGATCCGGCAATGCCGGAGATTCCCCGTCTGACGGGTTCCATGGCGCATGTTCCGGCACCGCCTCGCCCCTCCTATCACCATGCCGTCGCCGCAGCGGCGCCCCGCGGTCCACCTTCGGTTTCGAGTCTCGCTTTCTGATTCACGTACCGCCCCAGGCGGTGCCATCCCGACTCGAGTCTTCCCGAAGGATCGCTCCAAATGTCCCGCATTTTGACCGCGGCCCTGCTGGCTGGCGTGACGCTGACGGTTTGTTCTTCCGCCCTGGCCCATGCAGTCGTTGGCGCCCGCATCTTTCCAGCCACACTGACCATCGACGACCCCGCTGTTTCCGACGAAGCGTCGCTGCCGACCTTTACCTGGCAACCGCAAGGGCCGGGCGGCGGTACCCCAGGTAGCCAAACCTTCGGATATGGCTGGGAGTACGACAAGCGCATCACCCAGGATTTCGGCTTCGCCATCAATGACGGCTACACCGTGATCAAGCCCGACGGCGCCAAGAGCCTCTATGGCTGGCAGGATGTTTCGATCACCCTCAAATACCAGGCCTATCTCGACGCCACGCATGAATTCATCGTGTCGCTGGGCATCATCAAGGAGTTCGGCGGGACCGGTGCCGCACGGATCGGGGCCGACACGGCCGGCGTGACCGTTCCCACCGTGTATTTCGGCAAGGGGGCCGGCGATCTCCCAACCAGTTTGGATTATCTGCGCCCGTTTGCCGTAACGGGCACCTTCGGTTATCAATTCGCCGACGAGCGTCGGCAGACGATGCCGGGGCTCGATCCCGTGACCGGACTGCCCGCTCTGTTGACCGCGACCAACCCGAATCAGTTGGTGATCGGCGCCTCGATCCAGTACAGCTTGCCCTATTTGCAGTCGCAAGTGCGCGATTTGGGACTGGGGCCGGTGTTGGGCCGGGTGGTGCCGCTGGTCGAATTCGCTTATTCCACCCCGGCGACCGCCAGCTTCGGTAACCAAACCCAAGGCACGATCGCGCCCGGTTTCATCTATATCGGATCGGGTATCCAGATTGGTCTCGAAGCCCTGATTCCAGCCACACGCTTTACCGGCAACCGGGTCGGTCTGCTGGCGCAGTTCCATCTGTTCCTCGACGATGTCTTGCCGACCACGCTCGGCAAACCAATTTTTTGAGGGCGCACGATGCGTATCCCGCTTTTATTTTCTGCTTTGCTCTGGGCAGCGCCGCACGCCGCGGCGGCCCATGCCATGCTCGACAGCGCAATCCCGGCGGTCGGCTCGAATGTGGCGCCGACCGACACGATCAGCCTGCGCTATACGGAAAATATCGAACCGCGCTTCTCCAGCGTCACGGTGGCGCCAGACGGCGGCTCCGTGTTGCCGGGGACCAAGCCCGTCGTCGATCCGACCGACCGCCGGGTTCTCGTGCTGCATTTGGCAGCGTTGCTGCCCGCCGGCCGCTATCGGGTCGAATGGCATGTCGCGTCGGTCGATACCCATCGCAGCGAAGGAAGCTTCACCTTCACCGTCACCCCATGATCGATGGCATCGAGGCGGCATTGCTGCTGGCACGGCTGGTCCATTTCGCCAGCACGCTCGGGCTGTTCGGCGCGGTCGCGTTCGCAGCGTATGCCGGTCCGGCCGGCAAGCCCGTAGCGCCCGAGCTGCGCCACGGGCTGATAGTGGCGGCGGTCGCGTCGTTGGCTTCCGCGATCGGGTGGCTCCTGCTCGAAGCCGCGTCGTTCGCCGACGATTGGTGGGCCGCAATCGATCCCGAAATGATCGGCGCGGTTCTGACCGATACCGGCTTCGGCCGCATCTGGGGGGTCCGGCTGGCCGTGGCGCTCGCGGCCGTGGGATTGGCTACCGTTCCCGGCCGAAGCCAGCTTCCGCTCGGTTTGGCGGCGGCGATCCTGGCCGGTACGCTGGGGCTGACGGGTCACGCCGCAATGGAGACGGACGCGCTCGGCCTGGTCCATCGCCTCAATCACGCACTCCATCTGCTGTCGATCGGCGTCTGGTTCGGCGGCCTCTGGCCGCTCGCCGCCGCGTTGCATCAGGCACCACCGCTCGCAGCCCTGGCGGTCCGACGGTTTTCCAGTGTCGGGATCGTCATCGTCGCGCTGATCGTGGGCAGTGGTGCCGTCAATAGCTGGTTCCTGATCGGCAACTGGAGCGGTCTGTGGCAGAGTGACTATGGCCGTGTCCTGGTCGTCAAAGTGCTTCTGGTGGGTGGGATGATCGGCGTCGCGGCGATTAACCGGCTGGTTCTGGTCGCACGGATCGAAGCCCCGACCACCCTGGCCCGGCTCGCGCGCAACGTTACGATCGAACAGGCGCTGGGTCTTGCGATCCTGGCCGCGGCAAGTTTGCTCGGCACGTTGCCGCCCGCCGGCTATGGTCCGGCTCAATGAGGATAGCTTCATGCTGAAACCGCTTTTTTGTCTCCTTTTCGCGGCTGCGGCGACGATCAGCCCGACGCAGGCTCAAACGCCAATTCAGGTAGAACAGGCCTGGGCACGCGCCACCCCGGGGAAATCCACCATTGCCGCCGCTTATCTCACCATCGAAAGCCAAACCGACGATCGCCTTATTGCCATCGCTTCGCCCGTCGCCGAACAGGTGCGACTGCATGAGGAAACGACGGAGAACGGCATCGCCCGGATGCGGCAGTTCGACAGTCTCGCGATTCATGCCGGACAAAAGCTTGTCCTCAAGCCGAACGGCACGCATCTCATGCTGATCGGGTTAAAGCAGCCCTTGCTCGCGGGACAAAGCATCCCGCTCACGCTGAGCTTTGCCGGGGCGGGAACGATCGAAACGCAGATTTCGGTGCGCAAACTCGGTAGCCCCGATGACGGCGACGCCATGCCGGGGATGCATATGTAAAGTCCGCCGAACGGATGCACGCCGCGATCGGGCTTATAGGCTTGGCAGATGCATGGCCGCGCGGTATGGCTGCGGCGATGTGCGCCAGAGCCCGACTTCGATCCTTCGCCCCGCGGTCGGCGCCATGAGCGTCGGCACCGTGCTGGTTTATCGCGACCGGATCGTCCCGCGATCGGAAGCGCATTTTCTGCGCCGGCTTTATCTGGGGTTCGAGCAATTGATGCCGCATTGGGTCGGTTGCCGGATTGATGACGGGCTC
>JAXDMU010000089.1:0-12373 GCA_034665905.1 Aliidongia sp.
AATCCTCGCTCATTTCCTTGGCATAGCCGCCCGCGGTCTCGGCCTGCTTGGCCGCCTCGGCATCGACTTCGATGAAGCTGGCGCCCAGCGATTCGACCTGCTCCTTGGCGGCGGCGCGGACATCGAAGGCGGACACGATGGCGCCCAGCCGTCGGGCCGTCGCGATCGCCTGCAAGCCGGCGACACCGGCGCCCATGATCACGGCGCGGGCCGGCGCAATCGTGCCGGCCGCGGTCATCATCATGGGAAAGGCGTGGCCATATTCGAATGCCGCCTCGATCACCGCCTTGTAGCCGGCGAGATTGGATTGCGACGACAGCACATCCATCGATTGCGCCCGTGTGATCCGCGGAATCAGATCCATGCTGAAACTGGTGAGACCGGCCTCGGCATAGGTCGCGACATCGTCCTGATTCTGCATCGGCGACAGAATCCCGACAAGGGCGGTGCCGGGCTTGAGCAGGGCCAGTTCGTCCGCCTGCGGCCGCTGCACGCACAGCACCAGGGCGGCCTCGGCGCAGGCCGTGGCAGCGTCGGGGGCGATCGTCGCGCCGGCCGCCACATAGGCAGCGTCGGTAAAGGCGGCAGCAAGGCCGGCGCCGGTTTCGACGACGAGTTCGAGCCCGAGCGCGATCATCTTCTTCACGGTCTCGGGCGACGCGGCGACCCGCAGCTCATGGGCGCGCGTTTCTTTGGTGACGGCCACTTTCATCGATCGTCGTTCCATCTGGAAAAAATGGCGGTAAAACCGAGCGATCGTCGCAAGCCCCGTTGCAGACGGGCGAACCTCGGGCGGCAGTTGCAGCGTTCTTAGCATATTTCTCGCGCTGCACAGATGGCAAATCGGCAGGCTGCCCAACACCCTTGCGCCTTTCGGATTGTTTCGCGATTGCGCTCGGCATGCTATGGGCTTGGGGTGCCCCCGATCGCCGCCGTACCGGAAGCAGCCGGGCCGCGATGCGGGCAAAAGGAGCGAAGGCTTGGCGGTCAGACGGCAAAAATACGGCGATGCCGGAATAAACCCGCGCGCCCAACGTTATCGGCGTGATTGGGCAATCGGATCGGTGCCTTCGCCGTGAGCGATACCTTCAGCGAACAGCTTGTCGCGTCGCTGCCGAGGTTGCGTCGCTTTGCGAGGGGCCTGACCGGTACTGTTGCCCAGGCGGACGATCTGGTACAATCGGCTTGTGAAAAAGCATTATCGCGCCGTCATCAGTTTGAGGAGGGTACCAGGTTCGATAGTTGGATGTTCCGGATCGTGCAAACGCTCTGGATCGACCATTTGCGGAGCCGCAACGTTCGCAAGGAAGAAGCGGAGATTGAGGACGACAGATTCGGCACGGACGAGCCGATGCGGCGGGCGGAAGCCCGATTGGCGCTTGAAGAGGTCAGACGGGCCGCGGCCCGATTACCTCCCGAGCAACGGGCCGCTTTGATGCTCGTCACGGTTGATGGATTTAGTTACAAAGAGGCGGCGGAGATCGCGAAGGTGCCGGTAGGTACCATCATGAGCCGCCTCGCCCGGGCCAGAGTGGCGCTGACAGCGATTCTCGAGCAAGGTGGCGGTCTCCGAGGGAGTACGGATGATGCAACGGCCCAGCGATGAGATGCTCGTGGCGTATATGGATGGGGAAGTGGACGAGGCGACATTCGCCGAGATCTCTGCTTGCCTCGACCATGACCCCAATCTGCGCGCCCGGCTGACGAGCTTGATGGAGGTGACCTCGCTGGTGCGCGAGGCGTTCGAGCCGGTTCTGCGCGAACCGATACCGGAACGCCTGTTCGCCGCGACCCACGTCAAGCCCGAAACGAATATCGTCGAACTCCGACCGAAACCCGCCAGTCGTGCCTGGAGCCACAACACGACGCGTTGGTGGATCGGCACGGCGGCGGCGGCGTCCTTCGCCTGCTTCCTGTTCGGCGCCTCGGTCAGCTATATCGCCGCACCGGGGGCCGGAACGGCGAAGGCGTTCGACTCCAAGCTCGAAAATTTGGCGGGCTATCACATCCAGATGGTCGATAGCGCCACCGCGTCGGACCTGCCGCTCGATTTCACGGAACAAACCACGCCGTCTCTGCCGGGCGACGTGATCCTGCCGGACCTCAAGCCCTGGGGGCTGGTGTTCGTCGGCGGCCGGCGGATCATGTCCGAAGGCAAGCAAGCCTTCCAGTTCACCTATACCACCGACAACAAGGATCTTGGGCCGGTCACTTTGTTCGTGACCAATTCCACGGAACCCGATGTCGAGCCGACCTTCGACAAGCGCGGCGGCGTGAATCTGCTCTATTGGCGCCATCGCGGCCATGGCTACTACATCGTCGGCGGCGCCAACAAAGGCTGGATGTGGAGCCTGAAGAACGACATCGCCTATCAGCTAAAGGCGCTGTAGGGAATTGGTGCCCGGGCCAAGGAACGAACGGCAGTGGGTGGGCCGGATGGGGTCCCCCCACTGAAGCTCAACAAAGCGCCCGAAGAAATCCGCGACCTACTCCCGCTTGGTCAGCGAATCGAGTTGGCTCTGCAACTGATTGAGCCGTTCGGTCAGATCACGCAGGCCGGCGGCACCCGGTTCGGCGGCCGGCGGTGTTGTCGGCGTTGCGGAGGGTGGTTCCGCCGCTTCGTTGCCGTCTTCAGGGCCGAAGGGCGAGAACATTTTCATGGTCTTTTCGAACAGGGCAATGTTCTGCTTGCCCATCTCCTCGAACGGGCCGAACGGAAACAATCCACCGAACGAACTGCCCAGATTCTTGCTTAGCTGATCCTGATTATGCGAGAAGGATTTCATCGCATAGTCGAGATAGCGCGGCAGCAGCCATTGCATATTGTTGCCGTAAAAGCCGATGAGCTGGCGCAGAAAGCCGATCGGCAGCAGGTTCTGGCCTTTCTGCTCTTCCTCGACGATGATCTGGGTCAGCACCGATCGGGTGATATCCTCGCCGTTCTTGGCATCGTAGACGACGAAATCGCTGCCCTCGCGGACCATCAGGCTCAGATCGCTCAGCGTCACATAGCTTGATGTCGCGGTATTGTAGAGGCGCCGATTTGCGTATTTCTTGATGATGATGGGAGCATCGGATTGCGGCTTGGCGGTCATCGGCGAACTACCTCGGGATTTGACGTCTATGCGGCGCAGCATTGCACGAAGGATGCGGTACAGCATAGCAGAAGCGAAACCGCTTGCCTTCTCGTTTCGGGCGCGCTGCCCAACCGCATCCGCCGACAATTGCATCGGCCGGGCAGCCTTGTATAGTCGGCGGCATGACCGAACCGCCCGATCTGGACGCGCTGGCCCGCCGCTATGCCGATCTCTGGCAGGACCAGATCGCCGCCGCTGCCGTCGATACCGAATTGCACGATGCGGTGACGCGCATGATGCGGCTGATGGGCGAAAGTCTCGCCGCGGCACCGGCCTTGTGGCAGAGTCTGTGGGCCGGCACTGCGGCATGGCAGGCCGCATCGAACGGCCTCGGCACAAGGGAACCTTACGGCAATGATGGCAGCCCGCCCCTCCGGGACACCCCGGCGCCTGGGGCCGCGCCCGCTGCCGCTGCACCTGCTGACCGCGGGTGCGACCTGGTACAGCTCGATGCTCGCCTTGCCGCTCTTGAAGAGCGGCTTGCTGCCCTGGAAACCCGCCCTCGCCCCGCACGCCGCAGCGCTGATAAGCGACCTCGGCGAGACAGCACTCCCTGATTTCGCGCGTGCGGTCGAAGCCGAACTGCGGCGGCGCGCCGAGGCCCTCGCCGTCGGCATTGCAACCTATCACTGCCACCCCTATCGCCGCACGCTAGCCGAGGCGCCGGTGATCTGGCAGCAAGGCACGACCTGTCTGCGCGATTACCGCCCGGATGGCGGCGTGCCGGTGCTGATCGTGCCCTCGCTGATCAACCGCGCCGAAATCCTCGACCTCAAGGAGGGGCGCAGCCTGTTGCGGTATCTGACCGAGAGCGGGCTGCGGCCGCTGCTGGTCGATTGGACCGAGCCGGGCGAAGCGGAGCGGCAATTCGATCTGACCGCCTATGTCGCCGGGCGGCTGGAAGGTGCCTTCGAGGCCGCGATCGCCGCAGCCGGCGCCCCGATGGCGGTGCTAGGCTATTGCATGGGCGGGCTGCTGGCGCTGGGTTTGGCCTTGCGCCGCCAGCGCGACGTCGCGCGCCTCGCCCTGCTGGCGACGCCGTGGGATTTCCAGTCGGGTAATCCCGGCTTCGCCCGCTTCCTGGGGGCGTTGGCCGAACCGGTCGCGGCCTGGTTCGGCGGACTCGGTCAAGTACCGACCGATGTCCTGCAAGGCCTGTTCTGGCTGGGCGATCCGCATCTCGCCAGCCGCAAATTCCGGCAATTCGCCGAACTCGATCCGACGTCGCCCGAGGCGGAGAATTTCGTCGCGGTCGAGGATTGGCTGAATGACGGCGTGCCGCTGGCGCTTCCGGTCGCACGCGAATGCTTCGGCCGCTGGTACGGCGCCAACGCCACGCTGGCCGGCGGCTGGCGGCTCGCCGGCCAAGCGATCGATCCAGGCCGCTTCGTCAAACCGGCGCTGGTGGTGGTGCCGGCCAAAGACCGGCTGGTGCCGCCGGTCTCGGCCCTGGCGCTGGCCCAGCGCCTGCCGCGTGCCGAAATCCTGCAACCCGATCTGGGCCATATCGGGCTGGTGGTCGGCGGCCGGGCGCCGGCCGCCGTGTGGGCGCCACTTCGGGACTGGCTGCGGCGCGAGTGACTTGCCGGATTTCCCGGCACGTCAGGCCAATTCGTATCGATGGCGACGCTCGTGGCACCATGCACGCCACCAGCCACTATCCTTGAATCGCACGAAGATCCGGGACGTAGCAGGTGCCAATGCGATACCCGCACTGGTTTGCAGGAAGACCGAAAGGTTGGGGTCGCACCGTTGGCATAAGTCAGCGACACCGATGCGGCGGGCGGTGCCAAGCATTGCGCAGGCCGGTGACGGCGTTGCTGATCGAATCGGTCGCCTGATAGATCAGGGTCAGTCCAGCCCGCGTCACTGACGAACACATTGCCGAAACCGTCGAGCGCAACGCCTGTCGGCTGGTTGAAGCCGGTGCCGATCACCTTCAAAGTCTGCGCACCAACCGGCGTGCTACCGAAACCACATGCGATCATGGTCAGCGCCAGGACGGTAAAACGAAGCCAATATTTCGTGTACTCTTCTCCAGATTTGCCACGTTGCAACATGGCTTGCACCCACGACCAGGAAGCACGGTCTCATAATAGCCCACAAGTATGTCCTGCACGACGCACGACAACCATACCGCTCAAACGCGTCGCACGGCAGATCTGCGGCGCGCCGCCAGATAATAAAACCGCGAAATCGCTGCGACGAGGCCAGTCCTGACCGCCACAACACTGGACGCGGTTTTGTGCCGGGCGGTATGGTGAGCTTCTGTTTTCAGGCGGCCCAGCGACTTCGAACCGGGTCGGCCATCGAGCTTCTGGAGTGCATGCCATGTCGGACGTCATCATCGCCGGTGCCGCGCGCACCGCGATCGGCACCTTTAACGGCGCGCTGGCCTCGGTGCCGGCTCATGTCCTGGGCGAAACCGTGATTCGCGACGTGCTGATGCGGGCCGGGGTCGAGCCCGGCGAGGTCTCCGAAGTCATTCTCGGGCAAATTCTGACGGCCGGCGCCGGCCAGAATCCCGCCCGGCAGGCCGCGATCAATGCTGGGTTGCCGGTCGAGACCACCGCCTATAGCATCAACCAGCTCTGCGGCTCGGGCCTGCGCGCGGTGGCGCTGGGGTTCCAGGCGATCCGCAACGGCGACAGCCGCATCGTCATCGCGGGCGGCCAGGAAAGCATGAGCCAGGCGCCGCATGTCATGCATCTGCGCAACGGTGTGCGCATGGGCGATGCCCAGATGATCGACAGCATGATCAAGGATGGCTTGTGGGATGCCTTCAACGGCTATCACATGGGCACGACGGCCGAGAACGTCGCCGAGCGCTGGCAGATCCCGCGTGAGCAGCAGGACGCGCTGGCGCTGGCGTCGCAGAATAAGGCCGAGGCGGCGATCAAATCCGGCCGCTTCAAGGACGAAATCGTTCCGGTCAAGATCACCACCCGCAAGGGCGAGACGATCTTCGAGACCGACGAGCACCCGAAACTCGGCACCACGCTGGAAAGCCTGCAAAAGCTGCGCCCGGCCTTTTCCAAAACCGGCTCGGTCACGGCCGGCAATGCCTCGGGCATCAATGACGGTGCGGCCGCACTGGTGCTGATGTCGGCCGAGGAAGGCGTGCGCCGCGGCGTCAAGCCGCTCGCCCGGATCGTCTCCTGGGCCACGGCCGGCGTCGATCCGGCGATCATGGGCACCGGCCCGATCCCGGCCAGCCGGGCAGCACTCAAAAAGGCCGGCTGGTCGCCTGACGATCTCGATCTGATCGAGGCCAACGAGGCATTCGCCGCGCAGGCTTGCGCGGTCAACAAAGATCTCGGCTGGGATACCGCCAAGGTCAACGTCAATGGCGGGGCGATCGCGCTCGGCCATCCCATCGGCGCCTCGGGTGCTCGCGTGCTGGTCACCTTGCTGCACGAAATGCAAAAGCGCGATGCCAAGAAGGGGCTCGCGACCTTGTGCATCGGCGGCGGCATGGGTATTGCCCTCTGCGTCGCCCGCGACTGAACGACGAACCTGCCAAGGCAGCGCCGAGTCCCCTCGGCACGGCATCACAAAAATCAGGGAGCGGAAAATGTCAGGACGTGTGGCGATCGTAACCGGCGGCACCCGCGGTATCGGGGCCGCCATCTCCATGGCACTTGCGGAAGCGGGCTATCGGGTCGCGGCCAATTACGGCGGCAATGACGATGCCGCCCACCGCTTCACCGCGGAAACCGGCATCAAATCCTATAAATTCGACGTGTCCGATTTCGAAGCGTGCCGGGCTGGCATCGAAAAGATCACGGCCGAGATTGGCCCCGTCGAAGTGCTGGTCAACAATGCCGGCATCACCCGCGACACGACGATCCATCGCATGACGCCGGAGCAGTGGCAGCAGGTCATCGATACCAATCTGACCTCGTGCTTCAACCTCGCCCGCCTGGTGATCGACGGCATGCGCGAACGCAATTTCGGCCGGATCGTCAATATCGGATCGATCAACGGCCAGGCCGGCCAATACGGTCAGGTCAATTACGCCGCCGCGAAATCCGGCATCCACGGTTTCACCAAGGCCCTGGCTCAGGAGGGTGCGGCCAAGGGCATCACGGTCAACGCCATTGCCCCCGGTTATATCGATACCGAAATGGTCCGCGCCGTGCCGCCCAATGTGCTGGAAAAGATCGTCGCCAAGATCCCGGTCGGCCGGCTCGGCAAGGCGAGCGAAATCGCCCGCGGCGTCCTGTTCCTGGTCGCCGACGATGCCGGGTTCCTGACCGGCTCGACGCTGTCGATCAATGGCGGGCAGCATATGTATTAAGCGTTGCCTGCTCGAACGATCCGGCGCGACCGGCTTTCCGCCGTCGAAGCGCGCCGGATCGCGCTTGCCGCCCAGGGCTTCGCCGACCGCCGGCCGGAAACGGCCGACGGTGCCCAGCTGAAGCGCCTGACCCGCCGCCTCGGTCTGGTCCAGATCGATTCGGTGAATGTCCTGGTGCGAGCCCACTATATGCCGGGCTTTTCGCGCCTGGGCGCCTATTCGACCGCCTTGCTCGACAAGGCGGCCTATGATGGCCGGCGTCGGCATTTGTTCGAATATTGGGGGCATGAGGCGTCGCTGCTGCCGGTCGAACATTATCCGCTGCTGCGCTGGCGGATGGCAGCGGCCGAGCGGCTGGAAAACATCTGGAGCGGCATCGCCCAGGCCAAGCGCGATCAAGCCGCCTATATCGAAACGCTGCTGGAAGAAGTCCGAAGCCGCGGGCCGCTCGCCGCCTCGGATCTGGAGCGCCGTGGCAATAGCACCGGACCATGGTGGGGCTGGAGCGACGGCAAGCGCGCGCTTGAATATCTGTTCTGGTCGGGTCGGCTGACCACGGCCACGAGGCGCAATTTCGAGCGGGTCTACGATCTGCCCGAGCGTGTGCTGCCGCAATCGGTGCTTCGGGCGCGGGTGCCGGAACAAGCCGAGGCGCAGCGGCAATTGCTGCTGATTGCCGCGCGCGCGCTGGGTGTGGCAACCGAGCCGGATTTGCGCGATTATTTCCGCCTGAAGCCGGTCGATTCCCGGCCACGTCTGGCCGAACTGGTCGAGGCCGGGCAATTGCTGCCGGTTACGGTCGAGGGCTGGTCGCACCCGGCCTATCTTCATCCCGACGCAAAGCTGCCGCGCCGGATTGAGGCGAAAACCCTGCTTTCGCCGTTCGATCCGCTGATCTGGGAGCGGGCGCGCACCGAGCGGATCTGGGATTTCCGCTATCGCATCGAGATCTATACCCCGGCGCCCAAGCGGCAATATGGCTATTACGTCCTGCCTTTTCTGCTCGGCGAATCGCTGGTCGGCCGGGTCGATCTCAAGGCCGATCGCGTCGGCGGCGTGCTGCGCGTGCTGGCAAGCCATGCCGAACCGGGTGTCGAGGTCGAACAGGCGGCGCCCGCCCTGCTTGATGCCTTGCGCGACATGGCCGGATGGCTTGGGCTTGAGCGGATCGAAGTCATGCCGCGCGGCGATCTGGCCGAGACGCTGCGGCGACATCATGGCGCGCTGGCGCCGCTCGATTCCTGACCCCGCCTGTGTCGAGCCTGTTCTTCTTCGCCACCAAACTATTCTGGCTGGCGACCGCGCCGGACACGCTGTGGCTGATCCTGCTAATCCTGGCATTCGGCCTCGGCGCCACCCGGTTTCGCCGCACCGCCCGGCGGCTGACCGCCACGCTGCTGATCCTGGCGGTCGCGGTGGTCGCGACCCGGCCGGCGCAATATATCGCCCGCCCCCTGGAAAACCGCTTTCCGCGACCGGACTGGCCGGCTTGCATACACGGCATCCTGATGCTGGGCGGCGGTGAAAGCCCCGCGATCACCGCGGCGCGCGGCGTGCCGGAAATTACCGGCGGCGCCCCCCGTCTCCTCGCCGCGGTCGAGTTGCTGCGGCGCTATCCCGAGGCGAGCCTGATTTTCGCCGGCGGCTCGGGCGACCCGCTGCAACCGGAACCGTCGGAAGCGAGCACGGTCAAGGCGGCGCTGGAACAGCTCGGCATCGATATCGGACGAGTGCGGTTTGAGGACCGGTCGCGCAATACCTGGGAGAACGAAATCAATGCCATGGCGATGGCCGCACCAACGCCCGATCAGCGCTGGGTGCTGGTGACCTCGGCAATACATATGCCGCGCGCCATCGGGATCGCGCGCAAACTCGGCTGGACTCTCCTGCCCTGGCCGGCCGATTACGTCTCCTTACCCGAGGGCAGCCTGCTGTCAGAAGGGCATTTCGCGGAGTATCTGGCCAATGTCAGCACGGCGACCCATGAATGGCTGGGTCTGGCCGGCTATTGGCTGAGCGGCCGCAGTAGCGCGCTGTTCCCCGCCCCGATCCCGGAGGCCGTAACGATCCGCTGCGCCGGCACGGCTGCGCTGCGGCAATAGCGCATGAATCCGGTTGCGGTTTTTCTATCCTGATCGAGAAATGATGCTCGGAGCCCCCAGGTTGGGGGATGCGGGCGGTGGTCGGCTCGTTCGTGTTGCCCGCGACCTTGGAATTTCGCTCACGCCCAACATCCCTTAAGGCCGCTCATGCTCAAATCGATGTCCGATCGCGTTCCCCGGCTTTTGATGAACTGGCTGAGACAGGTGCCGGTGGTTCGGCAGGTCGGCCAGAAATTGTCGGAGCCGCCGTCCGGTGCCGGCGACGAAAAATTTGTACCGGCCCAGGACGAATGGGTACGCTCGCACTACCATACGGTGCCCGACGAGACCGCCGCTTTCTGCGGCGATATCTTCGCCGACGCCCGAATTCTCAATGTCGGCTGCGGCGAAATGCTGACGGATTTCGGTTTGCTCCGGCTTGGTCCACGCAGCATTACCGGCCTGGACGTGGCCCCCCGCCCCGCCGATCATTTCGAGCAATTGGCCGCCAAACTGACCGCGAACGGCATCCATGTCTGCGACGACGACCGCAGGAAGATCGATTTCCGTTGCTATGACGGTGAAAACTTCCCGTTCCCCGACGGGCAGTTCGATGTCGCCTTTTCCTGGTCGGCCTTCGAGCATATCGCGAACGTACCGCGCGTGCTGGCCGAGATCCGGCGGGTGCTGAAACCGGCGGGGCATGCCTTCATTCAAGTCTATCCGTGGTTCCACAATCGCCATGGCAGCCATCTGACCGACTGGATCAAGGAACCGTACTTCCAGCTTCGGCGCCCCGTCGAATGGGTCCGGGCGGAATTGGAACAGCAGGCGGCGGCGCGCCCGGCGGAACGCGATTTCATGCTCGGCCATATGTGGCCGGAATACCAGTCGCTCAACCAGTTTTCCGCGCGCCGTTTTTATGCGGAAGTCAGAAAGGCCGGCTTCACCGTGGTCAAGGCCAAGCTGGTGACCTACGAGCAAGATCTGTCCGAAGCACCGGACGATGCCGATTTTGCCGATCTCATGATCTTCGGCACGCTGATGCTGTTGCGGAAATGATAGGGAGACCGGCTTTGCGATCGACCGGACGGCGCGCGACGTGCCTGGCACTTTCCTGCCTGTTGGTGATCGGCCTCGCCTCCGGTGTCCGGGCCGAGACACTGCCGGCTTCGGGCGGGCCGGTCGATCCGGCGATCCTGGCCGATCTGGTCGTGGCCAATCACATTCTGACCGAACAGGGCGCCCTCGACGCCTTTGGCCATGTCAGCATACGCCACCCGACCCGGCCCGACCGGTTTCTGATGTCGCGCTCGCTTGCCCCGGCGCTGGTCACGGCCGACGATCTCATCGAATATGATCTTGACGGCAATCCGGTCGATGCCCGCGGCCGGGCGAGCTTTCTCGAACGCTTCATTCACGCCGAGATCTATCGCGCGCGGCCCGATGTCCAAGCGGTGATTCACAGCCATGCGAATGCGGTCATTCCGTTCAGCGTCAGCACCGTGCGGCTGCGCCCGGTGGCGCTGGTCGGGGCCTTCCTGCCTCAGTCGGTCCCGGTGTTCGACAGCCGCGCTATGGGCGGCGGCATGCTGATCTCGACCCCGGCGCTGGGGCATGCGCTGGCGCAATCGCTCGGTTCCGGATCGGTCGCGCTGATGCGCGGCCACGGCATGGCGGTGGCGGCGCCGACCCTGCCGCTCGCGGTCTACTTCACGATCTACACCGCGATCGATGCCGGCTTGGAAGCCCAGGCGATCGCGCTGGGCGGCCCCGTCACGTTTCTCGATGCCGACGAAGCCCGCGATGCCGGTAAGGTGCTCGACCAGATCCATCTGCGCGCCTGGGATCTGTGGAAGCGCCAGTCGCTGGCGAAGACCGAGAAATGACGGTGGCTTACCGCTGCCCCGCCAGCGCATGGCGCGAGAGTTTCTTCATCACAGTCGGCAGCGCCTGCTCGCCGAAACGGGTGGGGTGAAGCCAGAGCCCCAGGGTTTCGGTCGCGACCGGATCGACCGGGCCGGTCAGCACCGTCAGTTCCAGGTGGAAATGCGTGAAAGTGTGCCCGACCGTGCCCGGTAGCGCCCGCCAGCGGCGCGGCCGAACCGGTGCCAGGGCGCGGGCTTCGTCCTCGCCCCATGGCACCTCGCGCCAGGGCGTGGACGGAATTTCCATCATGCCGCCCAGCAACCCCCGCTCGGCACGGCGGCGCAACAGCACGGTACCGTCCGGGCGCGTCAGCCAAAAGGCGACGCCGTGCCGGATCGGCCGCTCGGGCTTGGGATGCTTCAGCGGCAGGCGCTCAGGCTCGCCGTGCGCATAAGCGGCGCAGGCCGCGCGCCACGGGCAGAGCAGGCAGCGCGGCTTGCGCGGGGTGCAGATCGTGGCACCCAGATCCATCACCGCCTGAGCATAATCGCCGGGCCGCAGCGTGGGCGTCAGCGTCTCGGCATGAGCGCGCAAAATCGGCTTGGCCTCGGGCAACGGCGTTTCGACCTGGAACAGCCGGGCCATGACGCGCTCGATATTGCCGTCCAGCACCACGGCCGGACGGTCGAAGGCAATCGCCGCGACCGCCGCCGCGGTGTAAGTGCCGATGCCGGGCAACGCGCGCAAGGCGGCCTCGGTCTGGGGAAACCGGGCACCGGGCAACGCCGCGACCGCCTTGGCGCAGGCATGCAGATTGCGCGCGCGGGCGTAATAACCCAGCCCCTGCCAGAGATGCAGCACCTCGTCGAGCGAGGCCACGGCCAGATCGGTCACACGCGGCCATTTCGCCAGGAAGGCGCTCCAATAAGGACCGACCGTCGCGACCGTCGTCTGCTGAAGCATGATTTCGCTGAGCCAGACGCCAT
>JAXDMU010000090.1:0-2628 GCA_034665905.1 Aliidongia sp.
CCTTTCTTGCCGCGCCCCACAAAATCGAGCGGCTTCACGACCATGCCTTCACCACCGGCGACGGTGAGGTCTTCCCACCAGGTGGTCGCGGCCGCGCGCTGGGCAGCATCGCCGAGTTCGACGATACGATAGGACGTCGCGACCAGGAGATCGGGATCGGCGGCGGCGAGTTCCGCCATCAGCCCCATATGCCAATCATGCATCTTGTCGATATGGACCGCGTTCTCGCTCGCCATGAGGTGAAACGGGGCGACACGCAAGTCGCCGATCCCGG
The DNA here is from genome assembly GCA_034665905.1 of Aliidongia sp. GTDB lineage: Bacteria > Pseudomonadota > Alphaproteobacteria > ATCC43930 > CGMCC-115725 > JAXDMU01. The sequence goes on from JAXDMU010000090.1 coordinate 275, forward strand.
CCACCGGCCGCACATAGCGGCGCCACGACAAATCATAGGCAGCAGGGTGACGATCTCGCTCGCCCGCTCGCGAATGCCATGGGCGATGTAGTCGCCGGCGATGTTGAGGGTCTTGCGATAATTCGGGACCGATAGCGCTCGGATCATTGAAAACAAAGGGAAAAGTGGCTCAAGCGCCATACGGTGGATTCAAGAAATTGCCCAAGCGCCGCTCAAAAAACAATGTGCAGACAGGATGTGGCTTCGTGAGAGCCGCCTCATCGTCGCCGGAACTAGGCGCTGACGAAAGCGCCGATCACAGCGCTTACCATCGGCCATGCCCCAGCCCAGTGATCGGATGCCGCAGAGCGGAAAAACCGAGATGGTTTCCCGTCACGTGCTACCCCGGTGCTACCCGGCATCAAAATCGGTCTTGGCGGACCTAAGCTAACCCATTGAAAATTTGGCGCGCCCGGAGAGATTCGAACTCCCAACCCCCAGATTCGTAGTCTGGTGCTCTATCCAGTTGAGCTACGGGCGCGCAGGGAGCGGTGCGTTCGAGCACCGCTCCATCAAGGCGCGGGACACTAGCCGAAGCCGGGTGGGGCCGCAAGCGGATGAACGCGGCGAGATGCGACGCAGGGCCATGCGTGCCGTGCAGAACACGCGGGAAGACAGGCCGGCCACCCGCGGCCACCGCGGCACCCTCTTGCGATCGCAAGGCGGAACTGATCCGCGGCAAAAGCCCTTTCCTTCGCGCGGGGGAAATGCGATCAGGGCGGCGAAGGAGTCCTGCCCCGTGACCGCCACCCCGATCGACGATCTTGCGACCCGCCCCATCGTCACCCTGGCGCCCAAGCAGGAGAAGCGTGCCGAGCACGGCCATCCCTGGATCTATTCCAACGAAATCCAGCTCGACGCTGCGGCCAAGGCGCTGCCGCCAGGCGGGCTGGTCACCGTGGTCACCAGCGAAGGCCGGCGGCTCGGTGTCGCCAGTTTCAATCCGCATCCGCTGGTCAGCCTGCGTCTGTTCGACCGCGATCCGGGCCGGCGCATCGATGCCGGTTTCTTTGTGGCGCGACTGAAGCGGGCGCTCGAAATCCGTACCAAAATCTTCGCCGAGCCCTTCTACCGCCTGATTCATGCCGAGGCCGACGGGCTGCCCGGCCTGATCATCGATCGCTACGGCTCCGCTCTGGTGTGCCAGCTCAATACCGCGGGCATGGCGCTGCTCGAAGCGGAATTGCTCGAAGCCCTCGACAAGGTGCTGAAACCGGAAATCATCCTGTTGCGCAACGACAGCCCGGCGCGCCAGCTCGAAGGGCTGGAAAGCGAGACGCGCCTCGTGCGCGGCACGATCGAGGGGCCGTTCCGGCTGCGCGAGAATGGCTGCGATTTTCTGGCCGATCTGTCGGGCGGCCAGAAGACCGGCTGGTTCTTCGATCAGCGGCCGAACCGGCATTTCATCGCCGGGCTGGCGCACGGTGCCAGGGTGCTCGACGTCTACAGCTTCACCGGCGGCTTCGGCGTGCTCGCCGCCGCGCGCGGGGCGGCCGAGGTTACGCTGCTCGATCGCTCCGAGCCGGCGCTGGCACTGGCACTTCAGGCCGCAGCACTGAACGATGTCGCCGGCCGGATCAAAACCATGCGCGGCGAAGCCTTCGACATTCTGGAATCGCTGGCGGTCTCGAAGGAGCGCTACGACATCGTCATTCTGGACCCGCCGGCCTTCGTCAAATCGAAGAAGGATCTGGGGCCGGGCGGCCGGGCCTATCGCAAGCTGGCGCGACTGGGTTCCGGGCTGGTCGGGCGCGGCGGGTTTCTGCTCGCCGCCTCATGCTCGCACAACATGCCGCTTGATCTGTTCGGCGAGGCGGTGCGCGCAGGTATCAATGATTCCGGACGAACCGCGCGACTGATCCATACCGGCTTTGCCGGGCCGGATCATCCGGTCCACCCGGCCCTGCCCGAATCGGCTTATCTCAAGGCTCAAATGCTAGCCATCGATTGACGGGAATTGAACCGGCCTCGCAGAATGCCCATTTTGGGGCAGGAACCAGCGAGGATGCCCATGGCCAGCGACAAGCGCAATCTGCCGGCACCGGCCGGGCAGAATGAAATCGATGCCTTTCTGCGCCAAGTCGCAGCGGCACCGGCATCGGTGACCGCGAGCGGGACCGGGCGATTGATTTTCGCGCTCGACGCCACGGCCAGCCGGCAACCCACGTGGGATCGCGCCTGCGATATTCAGGCCGAGATGTTCGCCGAGACCGCTTCCCTGGGCGGACTTGCCCTTCAGCTTTGCTATTTTCGCGGCTTCGGCCAATTCGAGGCGGCACCGTGGCTGAGCGACGGCCCGGCGCTGATCGCGCGCA
>JAXDMU010000091.1:0-6318 GCA_034665905.1 Aliidongia sp.
CGGTAGCGCTGAAGCCGCGCTATCCCTGGCTCGTCTGGCTCGAAGCCTTTGCCGAGGCGGCGGTGGTCGGTGCCGTGGCCGATTGGTTCGCGGTGGTGGCCTTGTTCCGCCATCCACTCGGCCTGAAGATTTCCCATACCGCGATCGTGCCGCGCAACAAGAACCGGATCGGCGCCGAACTCGGGAAATTCGTCGAGCAGAACTTCCTGACGCCGGAAAACATCGTTGCCCAGCTGACCCAGCTCGATATGGTCGGCCATGCCGCCGGCTGGTTGGCCCGGCGCGAGCACAGCCAGCAGGTCGCGGCCACGATCCGTGAATTCCTGCCGCGCCTGCTTGCCGCGTTCGACGATGCCGAGATCGAACGGCTGATTGCCGGCACGGTCGCGGCACGGATCGAGGCGATCGATCTGGCCAAAGCCTCGGGCAGCGTGCTGGCGATCGTCACGGCCGGCGGCCGCCATCAGGCTGTGCTCGATCAGATTCTGAACCGGGTCGGGCAATGGCTCGACCGCAACCGCGCCGTGATCAAGCACAAAATCGGCCAGCAAACCTGGTTCCTCCCGGAGTTCGTCGATACCATTCTCGCCGATAAACTCGTGGACGGTGTCATCGATCTGATCGGCGACGTGGCGGTGACGCCCAATCATGAATTGCGCCAGAGTTTCGATGGCTATCTCCAGGAATTCATCGCCCGCCTGCGGTTCGAACCGGGCTTTCAGGCCAAGGCCGAGCAGCTGAAGCGCGAAATCCTGCAAGGCATCGCCGTCGATAAGCTGGTCGGCGCGCTCTGGACCGAGATCAAGGCCGGGCTGCTGGCCGACGCGGCGGCGGAAAATTCGGTGATCGAACTGCATCTGGTCGAGGCGTTGCAGCGTCTTGCGGTCGAGATCGGTCTCGATCCGGCGCTGGTCGACCGGCTCAATACCGGGCTCTGCGCCGTGCTTGAAGCGGGGCTGCTGCGCTTCCACCATCAGGTCTCGCTGCTGATCGAAGAGGTGGTGCGGCGTTGGGACGCACAGGATGTGAGCGACAAGATCGAGTTGGAAGTCGGCAGCGATTTGCAATTCATCCGCCTCAACGGCACCTTTGTCGGCGGTGCGGTCGGGCTGGCCTTGCACGCAATCCTGTCGCTGCTCGGCTTGCGATAGGCCGCAAGGCGTGGCGAAGACTTATGGTAATTCCCCGGAGCACACCCCATCTCATACTAACGTATCCAGCGCGCCGAGGTGACGATGATGCGACCGATTCTGAAGCCTGCCCTGTTCGCCGGCTTGATGCTGATGATGACCGCATCGGGCGCATGGGCGCAGCAGACAACCGTCACCGGCACCAAACTCCATGTCGAACCCAACGGGTCGGTCACGACGCCGAACAGGCCGGCCGGCGGCTTCGATTCGCCGCAGCCGGCCTTGAAACTCGACGTGTCTGCTTCGCATGATGCGGTCGCGGGGCTGGCACCGGGCGAGGATCTGGTCGGACGCAGCCGGCCGGTCACGCCGAGCCTGGCGGCGGCCGAGACCGACAGCTATTTCGCCACCAAGGAATATCAGGACAAGGCGCAAACCGTGGAGCGCAAGGGCCATGTCGGTGCCGGCAAGCAATTCGCCGGGGCCGGCGAGGCGATGGCCGGGCAAGCGCTGCTGCAAGGCATCGGTACGCTGCTTCATGGGGACTGATCGCCGCGGTCAGCGGATGACGGCTGAGCGGCGCACACCTAAGATACCCTGCCGAACCTGGGCGGAGGATGGGTGTGCGCAAGGTGGAGATTTTCGACAAGATTGCAGCCAAGGTGCCGACGCGCGACGAGGCACCGCGGACCTATGGCCGGATGTTGTCCGGCCGGCGCCTGCATCTGCTGGACCCCAGCCCGATCGATCTCGATCTGCATGATCTCGTGATCGGCATCAGTCGGGTCAATCGCTGGTGCGGCCAGACCGGCGGCGAGGTCGGATTCAACGTCGCCCATCATTCGGTGCTGGTCGAACAGATCCTGGGCGACATGGTGTGGCCGGCGGCGGCGTTCGAAGCGCGGCGCTGGGCGCTGGCCCATGATCTGGCCGAAGCGGTCTATGGCGATGTGGTGACCCCGGTCAAGGCGGTGCTGGGATCGGCCTATCGCGAGTTGGAACAACGACTTGAACGCGCGCTTTGCGTGGCCTTGGGCTTCGGTCCGAAGCCACCGGCCCAATGGCGCGAGGCCGTAAAGCGGGCCGACAAGATCGCCGCGGTCAGCGAGGCCGTGCAACTGGCCGGCTGGTCGGAGAAGGAGGCGCGCCAGTTGGTCGGCCATGGCTATCGCGGCAAATTATGGCCGCTGCCGATCGACCCCTGGCCCGAGCAAATCGCGCGCGAACGCTGGAAAAGCCGGTTCCGCGCGCTGGGCGGCAAGATTTGAGCGGTACCGTCGCCCACGCCGAGCGGCGCATTGAGCGCAGGACGCGCGCCTTTCGCGAAACTAATCTGGCGATGTTCGCTGCCGGTTTCTCGACATTCGCCCTGCTCTATTGCGTTCAGCCGCTGATGCCGGTCTTCACCGCCGAATTCGGTGTTTCACCGGCCGCAAGCAGCCTGATCATATCGCTGACCACGGCGGCGCTCTCGGTCGCGGTCGTGATCGCCGGCTCGCTCAGCGAAAGTTTTGGGCGCAAGCGGGTCATGGTTCTGTCGCTCGCCGCGTCGGCCGCGCTCACCTTGTTTGGGGCGGCGGCGACGTCGTTCCCGCAATTGCTGATCCTGCGCTTGCTGATGGGGGTGGCGCTGTCGGGCGTGCCGTCGGTGGCGCTCGCTTATCTGGGCGAGGAAATCGACGCCCGCTCGATCGGCCTCTCCATCGGCTTGTTCATCGGCGGCAGCGCCTTTGGCGGGATGAGCGGCCGCTTCCTGTGCGCCGCCCTGACCGATCTCGACGGCTGGCGACTCGGCCTGGGCGCCGTCGGTGCGGAAGGCATGCTGTGTGCCGCGATCTTCTGGGCGGCCTTGCCCGAATCGCGACATTTCACCGCCCGGCCGCTTCGGCTCGGCCAAAGCCTATCGAGCCTGCGCGGCAGCTTCGCCGATCGCGGCCTGCCCTGGCTCTACGCCAGCGGCTTTCTCATCATGGGCAGCTTCGTCACGGTCTATAATTACATCGGCTTCCGGCTGCGCGCCCCGCCCTACGGCTTCAGCCAGACCGAGATCGGCGGCCTGTTCAGCGTCTATCTGGTGGGCATGGTCGCCTCGACCGTGACCGGCAGCCTCGCCGACCGGTTCGGCCGCCGCAAGATGTTGTGGGCGACAATCGCAGTTCTGCTGGTGGGCGTCGAACTGACGCGCGCGGACCAGGCTGCGGCGATAATTCTGGGCGTTGCGGTGGTGACGGTCGGCTTCTTCGGCGCCCATGCGATTTGCAGTTCCTGGGTCACGCGCCGCGCGCTCACCGCCAGGGCCGAAGCGACCTCGCTTTATCTGTTTTTTTATTACATGGGATCGAGTGTCGTCGGGTCGCTTGGCGGCATGGTCTATCAAGAATCCGGCTGGGGCGGGGTTGCCAATCTGCTGACCGTCCTGCAAGTGATCGCGCTGGCGATTGCGCTCAGGCTGTCATTTCTCCAACCGCTCGGCACAATGATGGGAGAGCGTCGATGAAGGCATTGGTCACCGGTTTCGAACCGTTTGGGGGCGAGACACTGAACCCGGCGCTGGAGGCGATCCGGCGGTTGCCGCCGACGCTCGGGCCGCTCGCCATCGAAACGCGGGCGGTGCCGACCGTGTTCGGCCGGTCGATCGAGGCGCTGGTGCGCGCGCTCGACGAAATCCAGCCCGATATCGTTCTCGCCGTGGGACAAGCCGGCGGTCGCCCCGCCTTATCGCTGGAGCGGATCGCGATCAATATCGACGACGCCGTGTCTACCGATAATGACGGGTGGGCGCCGATTGATCGACCGATCGTGGCCGGCGGGCCGCCGGCTTATTTCACCACCCTGCCGATCAAGGCGGCGGTCCAGGCGCTACGCGCCGCCGGTCTGCCCGCGATCGTGTCCAACACGGCCGGCACTTTCGTCTGCAACCATCTCTTTTACGGCCTGATGCATGACGCAGCCTTGTGCGGTCGGCGCCTGCGCGGCGGTTTCCTGCATATTCCCTATCTGCCGCAGCAGGCCGTGCGCCATGCCGGGGCGCCGTCGATGGCGATCGAGCATATCGTCCAGGGCATCGAAATCATCCTCGCGACGACGGCAGAGTATTTCGACGATCTGGTGCTGGCCGAAGACGCCACCATGTGATCCATGTCGCAACGAATTCCACCGTGGTTGCGTTGTCCCAAGGCGCCGTGATGGCGGACCGGGGAGATGCGTCGATGTCGCGTAAGAATGACGAAGTCAAACCCGAACAGGGTTATCGTGCAGCACTGCACGCGCTGCAAATCGAGCTGGTGAAATTCCAGCGCCATCTGATCGCGCGGGATGAGCGCATTCTCGTGCTGTTCGAGGGCCGTGATGCCGCCGGCAAGGATGGTACGATCAAGCATATCGCCGAGCATCTGAGCCCGCGCGAGACCCGGATCGTCGCACTGGGTCCCCCGTCCGACCACGAGCGCAGCCAATGGTATTTCCAGCGTTACGTCCCCTATCTGCCGGCCGCGCGCGAATTCGTCCTGTTCAATCGAAGCTGGTACAACCGCGCAGGGGTCGAGCGGGTCATGGGATTTTGTACCAAGGATGAATGCGAAAGCTTTCTGCACATAGTGCCGGGCTTCGAGGCCATGCTGGTCGATTCGGGGATCGGCCTCTTCAAATATTATCTCGACATCAGCCGCGACGAGCAGAAGCAGCGGATGAAGGACCGGCGCCAAGATCCGCTGAAGCAGTGGAAAATGAGCCCGATCGACGAGGCCGCCCTGGATCACTGGGACGATTACAGCACCGCCCGGAACGTGATGCTGGCCCGTACTCACACCGCCGAGGCGCCTTGGACCATGGTAAACGCCAATGACAAGCACGCAGCCCGGCTCAACGTGATCCGCGATCTGTTGAGCCGGCTGAAATACAAGCGCAAGAACGAGACGCTGTTGAACGTGGATCCGGCGATCGTCTTTCCCTATACTGACGGCGCGTTGCGTCAGGGGCTGATTGCCGCGTGATTACTCCGCCGGCATGGCTTGGGGTTCGGCAATCAGCCGGCCGAGCCAGGATTGCGCCAGGAAGATCACGGCCGAGCTGACCAGCCCGATCGCGGTCAGCACCGTGAACAGCGTCACGTAATCGGCGAGATGGCTGGTTGCCTCGGCCGCGGACGGGTCGATGCTGACCAGCTTGCCGATCTCCTGAGCCAGAAAATCGCCGCCGGCCGTGCCGAGGAACCACAGCCCCATCATGGTACCGACCATGCCGGGCATGGCGAGGCGGGTGATCGCGGCCAAACCGATCGGTGAAATCAGCAATTCGCCGAGCGCGCCGACCAGATAGGAAATCACGAGCCACCAGGGTGATATCTCGGTCTGACCGGCGACCAAGGCGCAGGGGATCCACAGCAGCGCCATGCTGGCCGCCGTCAGGATCAGGCCAAGGGTGAATTTCGCCTGGGTCGAAAGATCACGCCCGCGCCGCGCCAGCGTCAGCGAGATTTGGCCAAGCAGCGGCGCCAGCACGATGATGAAGAGCGGATTGAGGCTTTGATAGGACGGGGCGGCGATATGGAAGCCGTAGACCTCGCGCGGGACATGGCGATCAGCCAGCAGCGCCAGACTGCCCGAAGTCTGCTCGTTGAGAAACCACATGATGATCGAGGCAACCGTCAGCAGCGCCGCCGCCAGCATCCGGCCGCGCTGGATGCTCGTGCCGTGGCGCATCGTATGATAGGCCAGCAGTGAAATCACCAGGGCGGCACCGGCACTCAGCAACACGCCGACGACCGCATGGGCCTGGAGCAGCGCCCAGGTGGCGACGACGAGGCCGATCAGCAGCGGCGCGACCCAAACCGGCACGCTGGGTTGGCGGTCGCCGGCCAATTCATCGTCCGGCAGCGACGCGCGGGTCGAGCTGAAGATCGCCAGCCCGATCAGCATGCCGATTCCGGCGGCGCCGAAGCCGTAGCTCCAGCCATAGGACTCGGCCAGCCAGCCGCAGGCGATGGCCGCGGTCGCCGCCCCCAGATTGACGCCCATATAGAAGAGCGAGAACCCGGCATCGCGACGCGGATCGCCATCGGCATAGAGTTTGCCGACCAGGGTCGAGATATTCGGCTTCATGAAGCCATTGCCGACCGCGACCAGCGACAGGCCGACGAACAGCATTTGCCGGGTTTCCGGCCCCGGCGTCGCCCCGCCATCGAAGGTCA
>JAXDMU010000092.1:0-4262 GCA_034665905.1 Aliidongia sp.
CACCAACGGGCGGTTATCTCTTGCAAGCCTGTTTTGCGACCGGCCGCTGGACGGCGAGCGCCGCCGCGCGACGGATCGCAAGCCCATAACCGGGCAGCCAGCTCGGCTTAATGGCATTTTACATGCTAAAGGCGTATAGAAGCGTAACATCGGTCGGGTTCGACTGGGCTCGTGTCGCGATCCTCAATCCCTGGCTACCTTCGCACGCGTCAATGGTGCCAATTGCTTTACCGGGCGGCGGATGGGACATTGGTTGCCAGCCGCCATAATGCAGGGTCGAGATGACCGCTTTCATTACCCGAGAAATCGCGCTGGACAGCGTCACCCTGCGTGTCGCTGAGCAAGGCTCCGGTCCCCTCGTCCTGCTGGTGCATGGCTGGCCCGAATGCCACCGCTCATGGCGGCATCAAATTGTGGCCCTGGCCGAGGCCGGCTATCGCGTCGTCGCCCCCGATCTGCGCGGGTTCGGCGGCTCGTCCTGTCCGGCGGCGATCGACGACTATTCGATCCTGCATCTGGTCGGCGATATGGTCGGGCTGGTGGCGGCGCTGGGCGAGACGCGCGCGGTCATCGTCGGGCATGATTGGGGCGCACCGGTCGCTTGGAATGCGGCGCTGCTCCGGCCGGATATCTTTCATGCCGTGGCCGGTCTTTCGGTGCCGTTTTCGCCGCGCAACCGCGGGCCGGTCACCGAAATCTTCCGGCAAATCGGTATGGCCCGGTTCTACATGATGTATTTCCAGCAGGTCGGACCGGCCGAGGCGGAGTTCGAGGCCGATATCCCGGCCACGCTGCGGCGTATCCTGTGGGCGGCTTCGGGCGAGATGCCGGATGACCTTGCCCTCAGTCCGGATGTCGAGGACGGAAAAGGCTTTCTCGCCCGGTTGCCCGATCCCGCCGGTCTGCCCAGTTTCGTCGCCGAAGAGGATTTCGCGGTACTCGTGGAGTCATACCGCCGCACCGGCTTTGGCCCCGGCCTCAATCTTTATCGCAATCTCGACCGCAACTGGGCCTTGCTGGCTCCCTGGCATCTGACGCCGGTGACCGTGCCGTCTTTGTTCATCGCCGGCAGCCGCGACACGACGATCCGTAATCCCGCCGGTCAGGCAGCACTCGGCCGGCTGCGCGCCGCGCTGCCCGGCTTACGCGCGCTGCATTTGATCGACGGTGCGGGCCATTGGATTCAGCAGGAGCGGCCGCGCGAGGTAAATGACGCGCTGCTGACCTTTCTCGACAGTTTGTGATGAGGGACGAGCCGCCAATGCCGCTTACCAACCCCGGCCTGCCCGCCGCCCGCCCGGAAGAACTGGGCCTGTCCGCCGCCCGGCTCGCCGGCCTTTCGGCCGCATTCGAGGCCGAAATCGATCAGGGATGCCTGCCCGGTGCCGTCATCCTGGTTGCACGGTACGGCCGGATCGCCCATTTCGCGGCACTCGGCCGGCGCGACCCGGACTCGGCAGCCGCGATGGCGCCCGACGACATTTTCCGCATCTATTCGATGACCAAACCGATCGTCTCGACGGCTGCGATGATGCTGTTCGAGGAAGGGCGGTTCCTCTTGAGCGATCCGGTTGGGGCCTATCTTCCCGAACTGGCGAAGCTCCAAGTCGGCACGGAGCGCCGCGATCCGGCGACTGGCGAAACCACGCTCGCGCTGGCGCCCTCGACCCGCGCGATCACCATCCAGGATCTGCTGCGCCATACCGCCGGCTTCACCTATGGCTTCATGGGCAACGGGCCGATCCAGAAGCTTTATCAGGACCACCGGATCGACGGCTATCGCGGCCAATCGAACGAAGAGATGGTGGCGAAGCTCGCTCAATTGCCGCTGATCGCCGAGCCGGGCACGGTCTGGGCCTACAGCGTCGCGACCGATGTGCTCGGAAGGCTGGTCGAAGTGGTGTCGGGCCAGAGCCTCGGCGGGTTTTTGCAGGAGCGGATCTTCGGCCCGCTCGGCATGATCGATACCGGGTTCAGCGTGCCGGAAGCGGCTCATGGCCGGCTCGCCGAACCTTTCCCGATCGATCCTGACACCGGACAGAAAGTGGCGCTGCACAATGTGCGCCGGCCGCCGCGCTTCGAATCCGGCGGTGGCGGTCTTGCCTCGACCGCACTCGATTATGCCCGGTTTCTGCAAATGTCCCTGAATGGCGGCGCGCTCGACGGTGTGCGGCTGCTCAGCCGCAAGACGGTCGAGTTCATGACTGCCGATCATCTGGGGGCCATTCCCGGTATGGATGAAGGGCGCGGGCCGGGGCTGGGCTTCGGCCTCGGCTACGGCGTGCGCTTGCAGCCGGGGCTCGCGACCCACCAGGGGTCGGAGGGCAGCTATTTCTGGGGTGGTGCCGCCGGCACACGGTTTTTCGTCGATCCGGCCGAACAGCTCTTTGCCATCCTGATGAATCAGGCACCGGGCCGGCGCGAGCGCTATTCGATGCTGTTTCCGAATCTCATCTATGGCTGCTTCGACGACTGAGCGAGCAGCACGGCGCGGACTGGCGCGAAACTGCGCCGATGGTGCGGTGTCACGCCATGGCGGATGAGCGCGGTTCGATGTTCTTCGGTCGGATAGCCGGCATTGCGCTCCCAGCCATAGCGGTCGTAGCGCCGCGCCAGACTCGCCATGGCCCGGTCGCGCACCACTTTCGCGACGACCGAGGCAGCGGCGATCGAGAGCGATAGCGCGTCGCCGCCGACCAGGGTTTCGACCCGGCAGGCCAGGACCGGCGCGCGATTGCCATCGACCAAGGCGGCATCCGGCACGACGCCCAGGGCGGCGACGGCACGCACCATCGCCAGCATGGTCGCCTGGAGGATATTCAGCCGGTCAATTTCTTCGACGCTGGCGGCACCGATACCGATCCGCGCGACCCGGCGGATCGCGGCGGCATAGCGAGCGCGGACCGCGGCATTCAGCACCTTCGAATCATCCAGCCCATCGAGGTCGGCCGGCAGATTGCCGGGATCGAAGATCACGGCCGCGGCGACAACCGGCCCGGCCAGCGGGCCGCGCCCCACCTCGTCGATCCCGGCCACCAGCCGGCCGAGGCGGGTTTCCCGGCTGAAATCGGGCATGGTGTCTCCATCGCGGTGCGCAGGCGGTTCTTCCAAACTTGTTTTAACAGCGTGCGCGGTCCTTGGCGATCCATTTGGCAGTTGTGGATAGGGAACGAATGGCAAAAATTACACATTTTGTGTTATTGTATGAACAAGGGAGATCGGCGTCATGAATGTATCTATCGGGCCTCGCTGGGAAGGCTTCGTTGAAAATGCGGTGAAAGAAGGACGTTACGGCTCCGCCAGTGAGGTTGTGCGCGAGGGTTTGCGGCTGGTCGAGGAACGGGAAGCCAGATTGCGCGCCTTGCGCGACACGCTGAATGCCTCGATCACCGAAGGCGGGCCGGCTGGCGACGGCGAGCTTGACGCTTCCCTCGACGCGAAAGCCGCGGACTTGGCAAAGGCGGGCTATTGAGCGTGCGAGGTCTGAATTATCTGGCATCGGCGCGACGTGATTTTGCCGATTCACCCAGGAAAGCGGGAGCCTCGCCAGAGGGCGGGGGTTTGTCGAGGCATTGCGGGAGCAATGCAGAAAACTCGCGTCACTGCCCGGCGTCATGGGGCGGGCGCGACCCGAGTTGAGGCCGGATATTCGGAACTTTGTCTTCAAGGGTTATGTGATTTTCTTTCGGCATGAAAATGATGATTTCGAAGTGGTGAACGTGCTCGAAGGGCATCGCGATATCATGGGTTATTTTCATCAGGCTGAATGATAGCGCCACCCCGGCATGCAGGCCGGCAAAGGCGCGGAGGCGGTTGTCGCCTTGGTCGAGCGCGACGGCGGCGTGCGTTCGCAGCGACTGACTTACAAGGGGTTGATCGCATGAGCGACGAGGGCCAGGGCCATGACGAACCTGCTGGGCTGTGAGCCTGATTTCCATGGCCAAATACTGGTGATTTCACATTTTGAATGTCAATATTCCCTGCTATGGCGGACATTCCTCGGCGATTTGATGGCGATCGATGGCACGTGCATCGCGGCGCGTTTCGCGCGAGAATGGCCCAGCCATCAGGGAGACCCGCCATGCTGCCCTCGTTTCTGATTTTCGTGCTGTTCCTGGCGCTGGTCGCCGTTGTTACGATCTATGCCGGGGTCAAGACCGTGCCGCAGGGTTCCGCCTGGACAGTCGAGCGGTTTGGCCGGTACCACGCGCTGCTGCATCCCGGCCTCAATCTGATCGTGCCCTATATCGATCGCATCGGCC
>JAXDMU010000093.1:0-3396 GCA_034665905.1 Aliidongia sp.
AAGAGTAAGCCCAGCCCGCCCGCAGCGGCGGACGACAACTCGACCGGATAAAATGCCAGAGCCATTCCCGGAATACAGTAGAAAAATGGTACCAAAACATAATCGCCCCAGATCAGCATCCAACCGAACCGCTCTTCGACAATATCCCAAGTAAAAATCATGCCATATTCGAACTGAAAATAATTCGCGACATAGATCAAGCTCATACCAAGATAAAGAGCCATGGCCAGGTTTGTCGTACCGGTCGCTTCACGCTGATAGGTGGCGCAGGCGATATTAAACAGCGCCAAGCCGATCAGGGACGGCCGATACGAGAACAGCTTCAAATCGATACCGAACAGAGTCGGATCGCGCAGAGCGCCATAGTAGTAGCTCCGCAGTCCGATCGGCACCGTACCGCGTGCGAGCCACATCATGAGACCCGTCGCCGCGAAAGCCATGATGTTGGCCGCGACGAACAGCGCCCAATACCAGCGGAGCAGTATCCCCAGAGAGAAGCCCGATGATTCGATAATGGTTACAGCGGCCAGTACAATGAGGAACAGCGCCAGCCCGTTCAGCGTATAGAGATGCCGCCGCCCATCGGGCTGAACCACGCCGGCCAGCCGCCGGCCCGGCACCAGTAGCGACAGCAGGAACAGGGCCGCAATGAAGACGGCAATGGCGCCGCCGGCGACCGCAACCGAGATCAGGCTGGGCAGGTTCATCGCATCCCCCGTGCTGCGGAGAGATGCTGTATCAATTGCCGGGCGCCGTCCGCGGCGATGACGAGATTGCCGACCACCCAAGGCAGGTTGGCCAGATAAAGCGTCAGAAACGCCGCGAGATCATGCTCGGGCATCAGCGGATAGCCGCTGATATGCTTGGCTGCGAGATAGACGATTGTCGAATAGGCGACATAGCTTCCCAGCATGATTTGCAGCATGGCGCAGCCGACGGGCCGACGGGCGATTGCCGGCCGTAGCAGCTCCCACAACAACCACAGATACAGCCATTGCGTTACGAACACATGGAAGCCTTCCAGCCCGCGCTCGAAGCTCGATATCTGGTCGAAATAGCCGCGATCGGCCCGACCGTAGAACGCCCAAATCGCCTTCCAGGCGTTATCAAGGCTCGGCAAATCGGCCGACGACAACAGCCACGGCAATTCGACGCCCCAGGCGATGAGCGTGAAGAACCATATCTGCCCGGCCAGCAGCCTTGCCCGGCGCGGGGCGGATTGCGGCGGCACGATGGTCATTCGGTCCACCCGGAAGACCACATCGAGGATCAGCGCGAGATGGGCACCGAACCATGCCGCCGACAGACCGAACAGCAGGAAAGTCGCCCCGCTGGTCCGGGCCGTGCCGGAAAACCCGTCGATCATGCAGATCCAGCCGTTGATGATCGCGGCATAGCAACCAATCGCGCCGACCGACAGCGCCAGCGGCACCGCAAGGATCGAAGCTCGGAACCAGGCGACGGACAGGCCGAGATAAAGCATCAGATTGATCAGAAGCGTCGCACCGACCAGGCCGATCTGCCGCTGTCCGACCGCATCGAAAAAGCCACGATCGGCCGGCGCCAGCATCCGGAACAGGCGAGCAATGGAATCCGTCTCAGCCAAAACCGGCAAATGTCGATAATTGACCAGCCAATATGTCCCCACGATCAGCGTGGCGAGCATGCAAAGCCAAGTCAGGCCGATCAACCCGAGCGGCGGACGGAACGCGGCGGCGTTCATGACGCCGCCGCCCTTGCCGCAGGAGCTTCGGGCGCGCGCCGCCAGTAGCGGATACGGCAGGGCGGGCGCGGGCCGACGACGAAAGTCGTATAATCCGGTTGGACGGCGGACTTCGGCGCTGCCAAATCGTAGCGCTCCAGTATCCGGGTCCAGATCACCTTGACCTGCTGCTGTGCGAACGCGAGGCCGATGCAGCGGTGCTTGCCACCACCGAAGCCGATCAGCGAATAAGGCTGCCGCCGATCTTCCTCGCGCCCCGCGCTGAAGCGATCCGGATCGAACCGGTCGGGATCGGCAAAGACGCCGGGCAGACGATGCGTCACGGCCGGCGATATCATGGCGAGGCTGCCAGTCGGCAAACGATGGCCCAGGCAATCGATCGGCTTGAGCACGGTGCGCATCAACATGACGAGCGGCGGATGCAGGCGCTCAGCCTCCTTGATGCAGCATTCGAGATAGCTCAGGCGCTTCAGCTCGGCGAGCCGTGGCGGATCCGACAGACCGATGGCGGTGATTTCCGCCCGGACGCGGGCGAGATGTTCGGGGTGCTGAAGCAGCAGCAAACCGGTCCAGGCCGCCAGCACGGCGCTGGTATGCTGCCCGGCGAAGAGCAACGTCAGCATCAAGCCGGCGATGACCTCGTTATTAAGAGCCGAACCGTCCCGATAGCGGGCTGCCATCAGGGTTCCAAGAAAATCGTCGCTTTGCTTGTTCTTCGCCTGGCGCTCGGCAATGACGCGACCGATCAATTGAACCACGCGACGGCGCGCGGCGTCGCGACGGCGCATCGCCGGCAATGGCAAGTATGGATTGAAGAAGGCGATCAAATTGATGCCGCCTTCGAGCGCTTTATATAGATCGGAGAACTCAGCCGACAAATGTCCACGAAAATCCTCGCCGAGCAGACAGCGCCCGGCAATGAAGATGGTCAATTCGTTGAAGGCGGCCAGCAGATCGAGTTCACCGCTGTCGCCCCAGCCGTCGAGATACCGATCTGCCTCCTCGGCCATGATGCGGGCGTAGAGCTGCATCCGATCATCACGCAGAGCCGGATGGACCAAACGCAATTGCTCGTCCATGCGCTCCGGTTCGATGTCGTAGGCGACGCCCGGCCCGAAAATCGGCACGGTGAAGCGATAGGCATCGCGCGCACCCAGTTCGTCGTCGCCCGCGCGAAAAAACGCTTCGTTCGCGCGCGGCCCGATCAGGGCATTGACGGTTTTGCCGAAGAGCGGGAACGAAAAGACCTCGCCATAGCGGCGGGCGCCGTCTTCGAGCAATCGAACCGGATTGCGGTTGAAGGCGATGGCCCGGCCGACGAAGGGCAGGACAGCCGGCATGCGGGGAATTGTGGCGGTCATGGGCGATGCCCCCGTGGGGCAATGTAATGCCGCTTGGGCGGCGCAATGAACCCACGCTCGACGAACCAGCCATAGGCCTCCTCGATTGCCGCGCCGAGATCGGTCGGGCGATAGCCAAGTTTGTCCCTGGCTTTGGCGCAATCGGCGCGCCGGCCCATCTGGAGCAGCCGAATGGCGGCCGGCGTCAATAGCTGGGGCATGCCCGGCAGGAACAAAGTCATGGCCGGCTCGACGACATGTGCGACGGCCTTCATCAGATTGGGCGGCAGGCGCAGCGGCGGCTTCGGCTGGCCGGTTACCTCGGCGAAAATC
>JAXDMU010000094.1:0-3426 GCA_034665905.1 Aliidongia sp.
CGCTCGATTGCCCAGGATGCAGCGGAATCGCAACAACTGCCCGTCGGCATCCCGTTCGGCCGCAAACGCCAAAAGACCGTCGACCGAGCTGTTCAGCACGGCATCGAGCAGCGCGCGCTGCTCGTCGATCCGATAGCGGCTCGCTTCGAGATCGGCTTGCACCTGTTTCAGGCGCGTAATGTCGGTGAAGGTCGCCAGCCGAACGACGCCGCTTGCGATTTCCAGTTCGGTGCCGACGGCGATCAAATTCCGTCTGGCACCGTCCGGCTGCTCGACGGTGACTTCGCCGGGGCCGGGCGGGGCCGGCTCGGCCCCCAGATAGGACTCGATTCCGCTGCCGCTTTCCGCCGCCAGGTGCTTGACCGCAAGCCCACCCAACGGCTCGCCGGTCCGGCCGAGCAGGGTCGAGAAGGTGGCATTGGCCCGCTGCAACACGCCATCGGCGCCGGCAAGGGCGATTCCGACCTGAGCGTTGATAAAGATGGAGTTGAGCAGATGCTCGCTTTCGCGCAGTTCCGCTTCGGCGTCGCGGCGGTGGCGCTGCTGCGAGCGCATCAGCAGGAGCCCCAGGATCAGGATCGCCAGTGTGGCGCCGCCAATCGCGATCGACCCTTCGATCAGCCTCGTCGATGTGTCGTTGGCGAGGTTGCGCCGTGTTTGTAGTTCCTCCTGCTCGACATCGCTCATGCCATTCAGCACGGCATCGATCCCGCCGGAAATCGGCCGCCCTTCGCCGGGTGTAAATTGTGCCGTCGCCCGCTCGCGTTCGCCGGCCTGGACGAATCCGGCGAGACGCGCCAGTTGGTCGGTCTCCTGGCCGATCAATCCTTCCAGCCGGCGAAACCGGTCGAGCTGGGACGGCGCGTCCGCGACCAGCCCGCGCAGCAGGTCGAGCCTGCGTGCGATCTCCGGCAGACGGGAGTGATAACGATGAAAATACCGCTCGTCGCCGCTCAGGACATAGTCGCGCGCGGGCTCTTCGACTTCGCCCAGTGCCTGGCGCAGCCCGCCCAGCGCATCCGTGATCGCGCGCGTGCGGCGGATCAGCGTCAGTTCGTCATGCAAACCGGTTTGCGTCCAGACTGCCAGCGCCACGCTGACGAGGACGATCGCGATCGTTGCAAACGCGATCAGCCCGCCCGCTACCCGCTCAAGCCGTTGCATGCATCTCCCCCGTGTACGGCTCTTCCGGAACCAGCCGTGCCTTGCGGCGCCTGCGGATGGTCACACCCGTTCGATCAGCATCGCGATGCCCTGGCCGACCCCGATGCACATGGTGCAGACCGCGCGCTTCAGCCCCCTGACCTCAAGCTCGAACAAGGCGGTCGTGACCAACCGGGCGCCGCTCATGCCAAGCGGATGGCCGAGCGCGATGGCACCGCCATTCGGGTTGACATGCTCGGCATCGTCGGGCAGGCCGAGCGCGCGCGTGACCGCCAGCGCCTGGGCGGCAAAGGCCTCGTTCACCTCGATCAGATCGATCCCGCCGAGCGACAGCCCGACGCGGTCGAGCAGCTTGCGCGTGGCCGGGGCAGGGCCGAAGCCCATGATGCGCGGCGCGACACCGGCCACCGCAGTCGCAACGATCCGTGCCCGCGGCGTCAGCCCGTGGCGCCCGGCGGCCGCTTCGGAGGCGACGATCACGGCGCAGGCCCCGTCATTGACTCCAGACGCGTTGCCAGCCGTCACCGTGCCGCCGGTGCGAAACGGCGTGGGCAGCCGGGCCAGGCGATCGAGCGTCGTATCGGGCCGCGGATGCTCGTCGGTCGCGACTTCGATCGTCTCGCGGCCGCGCGCGACTGATACCGGCACGATCTCGCGCGCGAACCGCCCGGACGCCAATGCCGCCCCGGCGCGCTGTTGCGAGCGCCAGGCGAAAGCATCCTGATCGGCCCGGCTGATGCCGAATTCGGCAGCGACGTTCTCCGCCGTCTCCGGCATCGAATCGGTGCCGTAAGCGGCCTCCATCCTGGGATTGACGAAGCGCCAGCCGATGGTGGTGTCGTACATTCGGACGTCGCGGGCAAACGCGCCGGCCGCCTTGCCCATGACGAAAGGGGCTCGCGACATGCTTTCGACGCCGCCCGCCAGAATCATCGCTCCATCGCCGGCTCGGATCGTGCGGGCGGCCATGGCGATCGCCTCCATGCCGGAGCCGCACAGCCGGTTCACCGTGACGCCGGGCACACTGTCCGGCAGGCCGGCCAAGAGCAGCGCCATGCGGGCGACATCGCGATTATCCTCACCCGCCTGATTGGCACAGCCATAGATGACGTCGTCAACCGCCTGCCAATCCACGCCGCTATGGCGTGCTTTCAGGGCCGCGAGCGGCACCGCACCCAGATCGTCGGCACGGATTTCGGCCAGCGCCCCGGCATAGCGGCCGATCGGCGTGCGCACGGCGTCGCACAGAAAAGCTTCCTCAGTCATGGCATCCTCGGGCTTCCTGATCCGGTCCTAATCATAAGGGGCGTTCGGCGCGGCCGCCACCGTCGATCGAAGTAGGAACGGGTTGCTCGTAACCGGTGGCGGCGAGTGCCGCCAGCGTTTGTGTTACGCGCATCACGACATCGTCCCAATCGCCGGGGCGTGGCTGGCGAAACTGCCGCATCGTCGGATACCAGGGGCAGTCGTCGCGTCCCAGCAGCCAACGCCAATCGGGAATGCACCGGTTGAGCAGCCAGACGGTCTTGCCAAGGGCGCCCGACAGATGCGCCATCGCGGTATCGACGGTGATGACCAGATCGAGTGCCCCCAGAAACGCCGCGGTATCGGCGAAATCCGGCAATTCACCGGTGAAATCATGCAGGACCAAGCCGGGTGGAACGGTGGCGATCTGGGCCGCCGCTTCGCCCTTCTGAAGCGACAGCAGGCTGACGCCGGGAATGCCGCCCAAGGGAGCCAGTTGCGCCAGCGCGATCGACCGCTGGGCATCCTCCGCATGGCTCGGCCGCCCGGCCCAGATCAGGCCGACGCGCAGCCGGGGCAGAGACGCCAGGCGATCAGACCATTTTTGGATTTTCAGCGGGTCGGCCCGCAAATACGGAGTCGTCGTCGGAATGGTCTCGAGTCCGGTGCGGAATACGCCGGGTAGGCTGAGCAGCGGTGAATGAAAATCGCAAGCCGGCAGCCCGTCGATGCCGGGAAAGCCGGCGCCGCGCGGCAGAATTTCGATCGCCTCGCCGGCAAAGCCGAGGCGCAGCAGCGACACCAGTTCGGCATGGACTTCGAGAAAGACCTTGCCGCCGCGCCGGGCGACCAGCGGGGCATAGCGGCAGAATTGCAGCGTATCGCCGAAACCCTGCTCGTCATGGAGAATGATCGTGCGGCCGGTGAGATCCTCGCCCTGCCATTGCGGTTGGGGAAACGGCCGGCGGTAAGGCTGCATTCCGTGGAGCCGCCAGCGCCACTCGAACTGCTCCCAAC
>JAXDMU010000095.1:0-5723 GCA_034665905.1 Aliidongia sp.
CCTTTGGTCGTGATCGCCGCTACCCGATCACCAACGCCTTTCAGGGCCAGATATGAAACCAGTCCTTCGCTTCGCACCGAGCCCGACGGGCCGGCTGCATCTCGGCAATCTGCGCACGGCGCTGATCAACTGGCTGTTTGCGCGCTCCCACGGCGGGTCGCTGCTGCTGCGCATTGATGATACCGATCTGGAACGCTCGACCGCCGCGAATGCGGTGGCGATCGAGACGGATCTTACCTGGCTCGGCCTCGATTGGGATCGCTTTGCCCGCCAATCCGACCGGTTCGATCGCTATGCTGCGGCGGCCGAGCGGCTGAAAGCCGGCGGTCGGCTCTATCCCTGCTTCGAGACGCCCGAAGAACTCGATTTGAAGCGTAAGCTGGCGCTCGCCCGCCATCTGCCGCCGATCTATGACCGTGCAGCACTCAGGCTCACGCCCGACGAGATCGCGCGCCGCATCGCGGCCGGCGCGCAGCCGGTCTGGCGCTTCAAGCTGGAGCCCGGCCGCGTCCAGTGGGACGATCTCGTGCGCGGGTCGGTCGAGTTCGAGGCCCGGAACATGTCCGATCCGGTGTTGGTGCGCGGCGATGGTGGGCCGCTCTACACACTCTCTTCGGTGGTCGATGATATCGAGCTGGAGGTGACGCACATCATCCGGGGCGAGGATCATGTCACCAACACGGCGGTGCAAATTCAGCTATTCCAGGCGCTGGGTGATAGGGTGCCGACGTTCGGCCATTTCAGCCTGATCGCCGATGCCGAGGGCGGCAAGCTGTCGAAGCGCGCGGGCTCGCTCAGCCTTGAGGAGTTGCGCGGCGAGGGGATCGAGCCGATGGCGGTATTGAGCCTGCTCGCGAAGCTCGGCACGTCCGATCCGATCGAAATCCGCCCGGACAAGCCGGCACTCGTCGCCGAGTTCGACATCAGCAAATTCAGCCGCAACCGGCCGAAGCTCGATACCGACGAACTGTGGCATCTGAATGCCCGGTTGCTGCATACGCTGCCATTCGCCGCCGTCGTCGGGCGCCTGCCGCCCGGTGCGGACGAGGCGTTCTGGCTGGCGGTGCGCGGCAACATCACCCGGATCGGCGAGGCGGAATCCTGGCTGACCATCTGCCGTGGCTCGATCGAACCGATGATCGACGAGACCGGCTTTCTCGAAGCGGCGGCGGCCCTGCTGCCCCCGGAGCCGCTCGACGAGACGAGTTGGGCAACCTGGACCGGTGCGCTCAAGGCCGCGACCGGGCGCAAGGGCAAGGAACTGTTCCAGCCGCTGCGCCGGGCACTGACCGGTCTCGATCACGGGCCGGAACTGGCCCGGCTGCTACCGCTGATCGGGCGGGAACGGGTGCTGGCGCGACTGTCGGGGCGGGCGGCGTAACGCACGCCCCGACAGCGCCGGAGACATCGCCCTGGCTGTCGAGCGCGATCGTGGTCGGGCTGGTGGGCCGTTGCCGCGGGTAACGATCGTCTGAGCGTCGGCTGCGAGTGCGGTCAAACCGGAGGCAGCCAGCATTAAAGCCGGGCCGCGAGCTTCATGAAATCGCGCCGTAGCGCAATGCCGCTTCCAGCGTGAGGCCGAGCCCGACCGAACCGAATTTGTCGCCATCCACGACTCGCGCCCCGCGAACTTCGCCGAGGATCGCCTGCCTCACATTGGCGAGCAGGGTGGAACCCCCGGTCAGGAATACCGCGGCGATCGCGTCCGCAGCCAATCCGGCATCGGCGAGGCAGGTGCGCACCATCCCGCCGATGCCATGGGCCAGATCCGCGGTGGCCGCATCGAAGCCGCGCTGCGCGATTACCGCGGCCAGGCCGGGCTCGATCCAGTCGAGCGGCAATTTGATCGCCTTGCCGCCGCTCAGCGCGATCTTGGCCCGTTCGACCCCCATGGCCAGCCGGTGGCCCTGTTGATGTTCGACCACCGCGACCAGCCGGCCGATCAGATCGGACCGCGCCGATTCACGGCGCACCTGGGCCAGTTCGGCGCGAACCCGCGGCGTGTAGAGGAAATTGATCCTGGCCCAGCTTGAGAGGTCGGTGAAATAGCCGTTGGGTGCCAGCAGGCCGGGCCGCGTCATGGGCGATTGATAGCCGAGATGCGGCATTATTGCTTTCAGCGACAGCATCTGGTCGAAATCGGTGCCGCCGACCCGGATGCCGTCATTGGCCAGAATGTCGCCGGCCCGGTCGGGCTGACCGCGCCGGCCCGGCCCCAGCCGCACGATCGAGAAATCCGACGTGCCGCCGCCGATATCGGCAATGAGTGCGATTTCCTCACGCACGACCTGCCGTTCATAGTCGAGCGCGGCCGCGATCGGCTCGTACTGGAACGAGACGTGGCGGAACCCGGCGCTGTGCGCGATGTCTTCGAGCGCCGCTTGTGCCCGCCGATCGGCTTCGGCATTGCCATCGACGAAATGCACCGGACGGCCATGAACCACCGAATCGAGCGGGGCGCCGATCACCGCCTCCGCCCGCGTCTTGATCCCGGCCACCAGCCGCGCCAGCACATCGCGAAAGCCGATCCGATGCGTGTCGAGCAGCGTATCCTGATCGATGAGATCGGTGCCGAGCACCGATTTCAGCGACCGCATCAACCGTCCGTCCTGGCCTCGGACATAGGCCTGGATCGCCGCCCGGCCGATCAGAGGGCGGGCGGTGCGGAAATCGAAGAAGATCGCCGAGGGCAGGGTGGTCGAGTCGCCCTCAAGCGCCACCAGCGCCGGACCCTCCGGGCCGGAGGTACCCAATGTTGAATTGGACGTGCCGAAATCGAGACCGCAATAACTCATCGGAAGGCTCGCACGCGACGGAAACGGGGCGCGGTCATAGCCTGATTGCGGCTCGGGCGAAAGCCGGGTGTGCATTTGCGACATTCGGCCGAAGGCAAAACGGCAAGGCCGTTGAAATTATAGGAATAAACCTATTTATTAAAATCGGCTGTTTCCGATAGTTTTCATTTATATCATGCGGGATCAGCAGGTAGGCCAGTTGATCAATTCTGTGATGATCCCGCCAGACGGGGGATTCTCCCGGCCGGTCCTTTTTTATCAAGATACAACGCCGACTTCATTGCCAAACGTAACGAATAAAGCCTTGAAAGGTTTCACCATGAACTTCCGGAGCAAGGGGCTGCCCGTCGGTTGCATAGATCCTCGACGGATCGCAAAGCACTGCATCGCGCTGTCGGCCGGGCTAGTGGTCGCCGCCCTGGTTGGATTTTGTCAGCCGGTTGCCGCTCAGACGGCGATTCTGACGAACAGTGGTGTTGCGACCGGTGCGATTAGTTGCGCGCCATCCAACAACGGCACCGGGCACATGGTGTGCCTGGAATATTCGACGGCGGGATCGTTGATCGGCCTGTCGTGGCAAGCGCCACCCGCCGCTGGGGCCAACACGGAGCGTGTCGGCACAGTCGATGTGGTGCCCCTCGCCAGCCCCGGCGGAACCCCGGTCGGCGCGCCCGGCTGCGGCCCGGAAAACAACAATACCGGCACCATCGCCTGTCTGGTTGTCAGCAAGACGACCAGCGGCAGCTTCGTCCTCCAAGGGATCGCCTTCTATCCGCCGACGGACAAGGCCGGCACGGCAACGCCGTCGGGTTTCGTGACGCTCGCGACGGAACCGGCGAATACCGTCATCGGCAACCCTAGCTGTGCCGCCACCAACATCGGCGGGGCGGTTGTCTGTGCGATCACCATCAACGGCCAGCTTTTCGGCACGGGTTTCGAACCGAAGACCAACATTTTCAGTGCCCCTGGCACGACGACCTTACCCGCCCTCACGGCCCTGTTGTCCGGTACCAGTGTCACCGGCAACCCGAGCTGCGCCTCCGGTGAGGCACCGAACCCGTCGGATTGCGCCGTCAGAGAGGGTAACGCCTTGGCGGGCTTCGCCCTCGCCTTCACGCCGCCCCAGAGCGGCAGCACGGTCGCACGGATCGCCGCGGAAGACGCCATCGTCATAGGATCGATGACCCTCTCCGGTGACCCAAGCTGCGCGATCCCGCCGAACGGGCAAGTCGGGGCAACCTCGTTCGTTGCGACCTGCGGGATCGTCAGCGGCACGACGCTCTTCGGGCTGTCGTTCGATCCGATCGATGCGATCCCGGCCTCGTTACCATCCTCGCACACAACCGCATTTCAATTGCTGGGGACGGCTCCGGATACCGGCAGTTGGACCGGTAGCATCGGCTGTTCGAGTTTCGCGGACTTCAGGGGGGCTACACCGCCGGATGTCAGCCCGAATCAGAATTTGATCGGCTGTGTTCCCATATCGAGCACCCACAACGTCTTCGAAGTGACGTTCGACCCGCGCAAGCCGGTCACCCGCGGCGTGCTTGGCCCGTTCGGGGTCAATGCCAATGCTACCCTCAGTTGCCTGCCTCTGGCCATCGACCGCGACAATATCTATTGCGGCGGCACAACCACGACCGGCGCATCGGGCGGCTATCTAATTCCAGTCGGGGTTTTGTCGCCGGGAACCGCGGCTGTTCTCATGAAGTTTCTTTCGAACTGATCGTCAGGCGAAATAAAGTCGAAGACCGCAAGAATGCGAGAGCAGGAAAATACCGAACAATGTCTGAGCTTGATGCTCTAAATTTTCAAACGATGACACTTATATCTAAGACATCGTCACCAATCCACAGGGGGAATTGAAATGCGTAAATCGGTGATCTCGGCAATCCTGGCACTATCACTCATGATCTGCTCGACGCCCAGCCATGCCAAACTTGTCTTCACAACCGGAACGGTTATCGGACTCTTCGTCTCTGGCGTCGGATCTCCGGCACAGTCGGTCAACTTCACCATGTCCTTCGGGCCTCAGGCGACGGGATGTACGAACCCCAACACAACCAATCAGGTTTTCGTCTTCAATCCGACGAATATCCCCGACGCTCAGACCAGGATCAACATGCTGGCATTGCTCATGGCGGCACGGACCTCTGGAATTCCTGTGACGGTGGACTGGGATAATGCCGGTGCGGATTGTGACGCGAGCGGCTTTCCAATTCCCCTTTTCGTCGGCATGTAGGGGGCGATCGGCGTTGGGTATTGCCCCACGCGTGGACGGACCCACTTGTCCCACGGTACAAAACGTCGCCTTCGAGGAAGGCATCGGCATCAATGTGCTCAATAGCGCCGAACCCGGCCCATCGGGCGGGGTTCGGCGATACCGCTACGTGATGCAGGGGGGTTGATCAGTTCATGTCGCTCATCAGATGGCTCGTTTTGCTTCTTGGCTTTCCGATTTGTGCGACACACGCGGCGCCCTTGTTGTCGCCACCAGCCCAAGAGGCGATTTTGCCGGTACACCAGGCTTTGGAACAGGCGAGGGAACAGCAAGCGCGGAAGGGGCAATCGGAAAGCGTTTCCGAGCAACTTGTGCGGCTTGGCGAGTTAGATCAGGCGCCGCGGGCGGTGTTGCATTCCATCGACATCTCAAAGTTGCCGGCCGACGAGCGGGATGCGGCCTCGACGGCGATGTGGTCGGAGATCGATGAGCAGGATGCTGCGAATCAGTCTGCGCTGCTCGCCCTGATGCCGCCAACCGGATGGTTTACGGCGGATCATTATGGCTCGGATGCCGCTGAAGCAGCCTGGAATGTCATTCAGCACGCAATTAAGCAGCCATCAATTATGAAGGACGCTCTTGCTCGTATGGCACCGGCAGCGTCGGCCGGTCTTGTTAATCCTGACGACTTCGGAAGGCTGGCGGAT